>JAHFJL010000057.1 GCA_023245855.1 bacterium | reverse complement strand
GCATCAGTCGGTACAGCCGCTAGTTGATTGTTGCTCAAACTAAGAATATGAAGACCAGTCAATCCTGCAAACGCATCAGTTCCTATAGTATCTATCTGATTATCATTTAACCAAAGTTTTACAATATTGGAAACTCCATCAAACGCATTATTTTGAAGAGTTGTAATGGCGTTGTTATTGAGTCGAATTTCATTCATATAATTATATAATAACCCCGAAAACGCATCAGTTTCTATAGTTGAGATATTATTATACGATAAATCAACATTCCAGAGATTTGAACCTGCAAATTCATTGCTTGTAACACTTGTGAGTTGGTTGTGTGATAGATTTATCTCTCCAAGTCGAGCATCGTCAATAAATGCGCCACTAGGAATGCTAGATATTGAGTTGTATTGGAGATAAAGATATACAAGATGAGGCAATCCTACAAACGCATCAGTGTCTATAGTTGAGATATTGTTGTTGTTCAAATCAAGAGAAGAAAGATTAGAAAGTCACGAAAATGCATTGCTTCAAAGGCTCGTTATCTGATTTCATGATAAATCAAGATTTTGAAGTCAATTCATGTTGGCAAAGGTATCGCTAGGGATGCTTGTTATTAGATTATTTTCTAAAGAAAGTATTTGTGGATTAGAAATTCACTCTATGCTTGTGAGTTGATTGTTATCTAAAACAAGATAACCAAGATTAGGTAATCCCGCAAATGCATCACTAGCAATACTTGAAATACTGTTATCATTTAAAAAGATACCAATGTAAGGAAGAGAAAGCCCCGCAAATGCATTGCTAGGAAGATTTGTCAGAGAATTATATGATAAATAAAGCCGATTAAGATTAGGCAATCCTGCAAATGCATCAGTCGGGATGCTAGCAATCTGATTATGAGAAATATCAATCTCTCCAAGGCCAGTCAATGTACCCAAAACAGGAACGCTTGTGAATTGATTATTATCTAAATTAATCAGATGAAGACCGTAAAGTCCGTCAAATGAACCATTGGGTAGACTCGTCAGCTGATTATCATTTAACCAAAGACTATAAAGATGGTAAAGTCCACTAAATGCACCATTGGGTAGTGTTGTCAGTTGATTATCAGATAAATAAATCTGGTTAATATTGGGGATACCATCAAAAGCATCACTTGCTACAGTCGTAATCTGATTAGCATCTAAGTTCAGATTTAGAGATCCAGTAATTCCCATAAACATAGCATTTGTGATGTTTGTGAGTGAATTGAAAGATATATCAAGATTATAGAGATTAGGAACATCAGCAAAGACATTGCTTGCTATGCTTGAAATAGCATTAGTTCATAATCCAAGAGTTGTAAGGCTATCTAGACCTGCAAAGATATTGCTAGGAACGCCAGTAATATGGTTGTTATCTAAATAAAGATCTCTAAGGTTAGAAAGGTCAGAAAATATTCCAGCTGGGAGAGCTGTCAGTTGGTTGTAGCTGAGATAAAGAGTTACCAAAGGAGAATCTCCTGTAAACGCATCACTTGCTATGTTTGCAATAGCATTGTGAGATAAATCAAGCCGATTAAGATTAGGCAATCCTGCAAACGCATTGCTGCCTATGCTTGTAATAGTGTTGTCATATAAACTAAGATCTGAAAGATTAGAAAGTCCCGCAAATGCTCCGGTAGCTACGCTAGTGATAGCGTTATTATTTAATTCAAGAGAATTAAGATTAGAAAGCCCCGTAAGTGAAGGTACTGCTCAGGCAAGATTATTATCAGATAAATATAACCATGCTACATGCCCAGCATCACAAGAAACCCCATACCAAGTATCACAAATGGTAGTGGAATCTCACCAATCGGTTGTATCTGTCCAACTATCTCCATTCGTAGAATTATATAAACTGACCAAATTTTCACATTCGGTTTGAGAGATATCGATGCTTCATACATTATCACTACACCATGATCATGAGATGCTCGCATGCGCAGAATTTTGAAGCATGAAAAATCCTCCTAACGCGAGGACGAACATTCCAAGCGTTCAAAAGAGATAACTGATTTTGTTTTTACGTACGTGATGTCTCAGAGAGGTAGAGGTTTTTTTTTGAGCAGTTCACATGATAGTGGAAAGATAGAATGTAAAAAATATTTTGTTGAAAAGTTTTTATTGCATTTCAATTATAGTTTACTATCAAATAATTTTTTTTTAAAATTACTAAGGTAGTAACTATGATTTCGACATCATAAAAACTTTTTTTATAAATGAAAAGTTTTTATTGCGTCTCAATTATAACCAGAATTTTTTTTTTGTCAAATTTTTGATAAACAAAAAATTTGATTCATTCTTCAATAAAAAACAGAAGAATTTTTTTAAGGAGAATATATCAAATTTTTGATAAACAAAAAATTTGATTCATTCTTCAATAAAAAACAGAAGAATTTTTTTAAGGAGAATATATCAAATTTTTGGACCATGAAATATTTGATTCATTCTTCAATAAAAAACAGAAGAAATTTTTTAAGGAGAATATATCAAATTTTTGATAAACAAAATTTGTTTGTCTCCCTTTGCGACCGAAGGGAATCCTGTAAAGGATAAAGTCCACCTTCGTGGATAAAGGAGAAGTCTCCCGTGAAATACGGGATAAATTACAGACAGAGGGATTTAAATCCTCTGGTACTCTGTACCACCTCCCGGAGCTTGTCCGGGACAGGCCCTCCTTCACGAAGGAGGACAGAAAAAATAAAACTAAAAAAAATGCTGCCCTCAAGCAGCAAATTTAATACATCAAATTACTCTCAATTAGATAGTCCAAGATCAGTGGATGATTCAGATGAGATACCATTGCCCGTTTATGGGTTCAAAAACCAAGGTAAGACTTTTCCAGTCCATACCGCCAAATTGAGCATCAAATCCCGAAAAATAATATTCCGCCCATTGTTTTCCTGTATAGATTTTATCAATATTGTTAATAGTATTTCCTCTCTGGATGGTTTGATTAAGAGATACAATGGGAGCAGTTGTCCATGCTTCATCACTGACAAATTTTTCAAAATATTGTCCGATTCAGAGATCGATAGGTTCACCCGATCCATCATATGATCCCCAAAGATATGATCTGGAAATAGATAATCCATTAGCGACTTCTTGAGTGCTGAGTACAACATCGCTGCCGGTATTGATATGTTGATAAGGAGAGATGCGGAGTCCATCCGGTCAGACAAAGGTTGATAAGGTCTGCATATCTTTCGCTTCTATCGCCAACAAGACTTGTTCCATAGCTCAGCTGAGATTGCTATAATCCACAGTTCATGAAGCTATTCAACAAGCGACTCCTCCCGTCAATGGACACGCTTCTGAAGATGATTGTTTTGTACAACCCGCAAAAAAGAGTCCGAACGAAAATAACGAAATCAGAAAAAATATTTTTTTAGTGAAATTCCCAGACATCATAAATATTAATTACAAATTAAAATTAAATTCCCGCTTTGCCCTTTTACCTTTCCACTTGTCCCTTGTCCCTTTCTACTATATACTATCGTACATTTTCCAAGAGAGAAAGTGCACCGTTGTGAGCTGGAGAAACCAATCTATATTTTTGCGCTAACCCTGCAAGTTCGCTTCTGTAGAGCATAAGTAAGATTCGAGATCTTTTTTCATTGATGAACGGATCCTGGATTTTGGTCATGATAGTATCATTATATAATGCTAAGAGATGTTTCTCATATCGCTGATATTTTGTTTCTTCACCAGAATATACATTATAGGTATCACCATAGACCAATCTTGAAAGGATAGTACCAAACTCAGCCCTTGTGATATAAGTGTTCGGATCGAAATTCGGCTTCGGTGTGCTTCCATTAGGTTGAAGTCCCATAAGGTTAAGCTGACATGCTGTCTTGGCGAAGAACTTCATCTCATCAGAGACACCGCTCAGATCATTAAAGCTATCGCATCCCGCTTTGTGGGTATCAGGGAATATTCCCATGATCTGTATTGTAAACATAGACATCAATTTTGCTACTTCTTTTCTTGGAACAAATGCATCTTTGAACGGACACATAGTTGTGATATTCACTCCATATGCTCGTGTAAAGGCATCTTGGAGTTCTTGTGAATAAAGGTTCTGAGAGTCTAACGTACATACGGGAGCAGCTCCATGTCATTTTTCCTCTTTGGCGCTGCAGCAGGTATTGTCATAATAACTCGGTGAATTATCTTTTCATGCTTTATTCGCACAGGCTAAGGCGCTACCAGGAAGTTTACAATTATCATGTGAGATATTACCACCACCTCATCCTCACCCAATGATAGGTCAGCAGATACCGACACATCATCATGTGATTACGGGGATATATATTTTTTGGAGATATATCGTGGTACCTGAAAGAATGGCTTTGACGCTATATCACGAAAATACCAAATCTGGTAAATCAAAGAAGCTTACATAGAGAGCACTTCATGAAATTTCTTCTTTTCATTTATAAATATCCATTGCCGTTTCGTTTGTCATTCCACAGTTCACAGTACCTGTATTTCAATATATACTAAACGATGGATTGATACCACCAGAAATATGTAATACAAACGGATCATAAATAAACGGAGGAGTATTCCTCATTTGAAGCGATATATTAGGACAACATCCAAGATCTACGCAAGAGGGTCTCGTACTAAATGAATAGTCATCTATGGTGTCTATATTTCATTGCATATCTTCAGCATACACGCTCACTTGAATAGTTCATGAACTTGGAAAATCAGCATGACCAGAAAGAGTGATATAATAGTCGGGTTGATCTGCCATTCACCATACGCCAGAAAGATTAAGTGAGTCGCCAGTAAAAGTATACGGGCCATATGTTGTTCATCCTATTCCTATCAAGGTAACGATAATACTTCAAGAATTTACTCCAGCCCAGTTATCAGCTATCCCTAATTTTATAGGTGCTGTAGTAGCTACCCATGTAGATGAAACAGGACTCGCTGATCCCGTGATAAGCCAAGGTCTTACAGGGACATTAAATATTTTACTGAATGTAGTCAGGTT
>JAHFJL010000056.1 GCA_023245855.1 bacterium | reverse complement strand
CAAAGTAAAATAAACAAAAAAAGAATTAAACTACAATGGTTATAGCGAGAATTGAAATATCTAGGTCATCTCGGTCCGGTAATTACCGGACAGACAGGTGGTTCGACTCCATCTCCCGCAAAGTAAAATAAACAAAAAAAGAATTAAACTACAATGGTTATAGCGAGAATTGAAATATCTAGGTCATCTCGGTCCGGTAATTACCGGACAGACAGGTGGTTCGACTCCATCTCCCGCAACCAATAGAATATTCTATTACAATATACTATCTAAGTCTGATGCTAAAGTGCTAATCGGGAGTAGCTTAGTTGGTAGAGCGTCTGACTCTGAATCAGGAGGTCCTAGGTTCGAATCCTAGCTCCCGAGAATACATCTATGAAGTAAATGCATATATGCCGGGGTGATGGAATGGTAGACATGCTTGGCTTAGAACCAAGTGCCTTACGGTGTGCAGGTTCGAGTCCTGTCCCCGGTAAATAACTCATAAACGATGCCTTGTGGTGTGTCCCGATGGATCGGGATCCCCGGTAAATACAAAACTAAACAAAAGATACCTCATTTTATGTTGAAAACCACACCTGAATTCGTATAGATTAGTCCATTGAAAAAAACTAATATTCCGAGGTAGCTCAGTTGGTAGAGCAAGTGACTGTTAATCACTGGGTCGTGGGTTCGAGTCCCTCCCTCGGAGAGTTCATAATATATCCTTTATACCTTTATACACCATTAGTATGCCAATTACGAAATCAGCGACAAAAGCAGCAAAGAGATCTCTTATATTTCAAAAAAGAAATAATGAGTTTAAGCTTAGAATGAAAATGGCTATCAAAAAGTTTTTGAAAAGCGCAAGCAAGTGAGATACTTTAGCGAAAGAAGAACTTAGTAATGTATACAAGTTCATTGATAAGTGTGCAAAGGTTTGAGTGATCAAAAAAAATACTGCAGCTAGAAAGAAGTCTAGAGTTGCAAAAGCATTTGCTAAAATACAAAAGTAGCAAAGGCTTGCTACGCCGACTTAGCTCATTTGGTAGAGCAACCGCCTTGTAAGCGGTAGGTGATCGGTTCGAATCCGATAGTCGGCTCCATTAAAACAATAGTTGCAATCAAAGGTTATACAGCTTGGAGTGGTAGTTCAGCTGGTTAGAACGCCCGCCTGTCACGCGGGAGGTCGAGGGTTCGAACCCCTTCCATTCCGCCATATAATCTTAATAGTCTCATATGTATAAAAAAAAATCGTTGAGAAATTATGGTCTCATCGTCTAGTGGTTAGGACACGGGACTTTCAATCCTGCAACCGGGGTTCAATTCCCCGTGGGACCAATTAAAAAATTATTACAGCCAGAAATGTTATGGGTGATTAGCTCAGTTGGCTAGAGCATCTGCCTTACAAGCAGGGGGTCATAGGTTCGAGTCCTATATCACCCACCATTAAAAAAACAATATCTATTATTCAATATTATGTGCCAGATACTATACTACTATGATCCGGGTCTATAGCTCAGTTGGTTAGAGCAAGCGGCTCATAACCGCTGGGTCGCTGGTTCGAGTCCAGCTAGGCCCACCAAGAAAATTAATAATTGAAAATGAAGAATAAATAATTAAAATGAAATTCCTCTATTGTTAATTAGCCGTGCGGGTGTAACTCAATTGGCTAGAGTGCCTGCCTTCCAAGCAGACTGTTGCGAGTTCGAGTCTCGTCACCCGCTCCATTAAAAAAAACCTTCATTCGTTGAAGTTTTTTTTTTATTTTGAGGAAAATTAGTTTAGACTATTGTCCCGCACTTCTGCGGGATCACCCGCTCCATTAAGGAGAACTTAAGGATCTGATTTATTTCAGATTTTTTTGTTTTATGAAAAACTAGTTCAGGCTGTTGTCCCGCATTCTAGCCGGATCACCCGCTCCATTAAAAAAAATCTTCATTCGTTGAAGTTTTTTTTTATTTTACCACATAGGAATTTCGAAATATTCCTATTCAGCTACGCTGGATAAAAACGACGTTAAAATCCTTTTTTGGATTTTCTGCGTCTTATTTTATAAAAAACTGAATCGCTAGGACTCAGTTTTTCTTGTTTTTTTTATTGAATGAGACTATCGCCGAATTGGATTGTCTCTGGATTAGGATTGTTTAGATTGGGATTTGGTCAGGTTCTGAATGGGAAATCTTCAGGGATATAATATCATTTGATCTGACTCAAACATTTTAATACGTTTGTTTCCCGGTTGATGGGACTTGATGCATAAATCTTTCCATCTTTGTTTCCATATCTAGAAAGCTGATTAATCGTATGATATTGGCCAAGCGCTGAATTATTCAATGTCACCGGAATTGCTCTCGCTCCTGCATATGCGGAATAGAAAGGTATCCTATCTCATCTATCGTTGTTTCCTACGTTACCGATATTGTTGTTTGTACTGAGATAGTGTCCTAATGTACTTTCTGCAAATGCGATACATATAGCTACATCCTGGTCTATATCTGTATCTTTGACGATGTCTGCTCGGAATGGTAATTGCTTATATACTCCTACACCATATTTTGTTAAGAATTGGTTTTCTCTTTGTGATAACGTATCTCCTGTCATTACATCGAGATTGGTGATGTCGATAGTTCTTGCATATTTATCTCTCAGGTATTTTATTTGATATCCGTTTGGTAGTACATTCTGATTCTTGACGATACTCGCGTCTAATATCTCAAATGGATCCATAGCTATTCCATCTTTGAAAATCTCAAAGGTCAGATTAGCGCCTTTTGAAATGAACCCTGCTCATCTTGTTCCAGGTTCTCATCAGCTATATCATATCAGCTGACCTCTTCTTACTATATCTCCTGGTTTGATGACTGTTTTGTTGAGATACTGATACATTGTTATATATCCATCCGTGTGTACAATCATTGCTCGATTAATTCCTATCTCATCATTGTCGGCTACAAAGTATACCACACCACCACGAGCAGCATATACGGGAGTCGCTTGTGTTGCGTTGATTTGGATTCCTACTTGAGGTATGTTAAATTGTTTTTGAAAATTTTCGTCACCAAAATAGGTCTGAATTTGTTCGATAGGGTAGATTGGCCGAGCTAGTGGATATGCCTCATTATCGTCGCCCAAAGCGTTCAGTAATCCTAGCTTTTTCTCCATATCAAAATCCACTTTGTAGATTCATTTTTTGATATCCTTGATGAGTTCCTTTGATTTATCATATACTCCTTTTGTGCTTTCAAAGAAATTATTTATTGTCAGCTGTCTTTGTGTAGTATCGTTTTGGTAGAGCTTCATGAACTGGAGCAGATAATTCTTTTTTTGCTGGAGTTGTTCTATTTCGTTTTGATACTGTTCTATAGCGTCCTTAGTCCTTGATTTGAGGTCATTGAGTTTTTTGATGGTATCAAGCTGTTGTGTTTCGTTTATCTGGAAATTGTCCATCAAGTCACTGAGTTGCTGTATCATTGATTGCACTAGGTTGTCATTGGCAAGTGTAAGCGGTACATTATCTGAGTTTACAAGCAATTTCACTTCATCTATGGTATTCGTACTTTGGTCATAGAGCTTGTTGTCTAATTTGTAAATGAAATTCGTAAAATCTTCCAAGTATTGTTTGGTGTCTACCATACCTGATCTTGATGCTTGGATATCCTTGTAGGTAAGCAGCATAAGTTTTTTGTAAGTATCAATCTTCTTAAGCTGGGCTGCAACAGTATCTGTTGTTTGGTTGATTGTTTGGATGACATTAACGATCTCTTTTCTTGTAGCTCTATATTTGTCACTGATGCTTCCTGTAGTACTTCTCTGTTTGGTATCTAAATTATAAAGTTCTTGTATGACTTGATCCAGATTTGATTTGAGATCCTGAACGTTATTTGTGGCGCTTTGTACGTCAAAACTAGCTACTTCAGTTGCAGTAGTATTGAGGTCTTGTCCTTTACATAAGCCTATTGTTCCTATGAGAACTATGAGGAGTGTGAGTCAAAATTTGTTTTTCATGTTCGATATCAAGAATATAAATCACTCTCTATTATATTCCAAAAAACTGAAATAACCAAAAAAACGCCCTTAGAGCGCCCTATTATCCTTGACAAATTATCTGAAATATATGCTAATTTGCGATAAATTATGTTTTTTTTGTTGAAATATCAGGAGCATCGAAATTTTTTATGAAAAATGGCATGACTAACAGCACTATTCCAAAGAAAAAGAAACTGATTTTCATCCCTATTTTTCTGCTAAGATAATCTGAGGTGATCATGATTAAAAAAATGATGATACTGGTCATAATACCATATGCTACTGATCCATATTCTTTTCTATGATCGTCTCCGATATGGAAGAAATACCTTCATTCTAAGAGATTGACGGCGATTCCGAAAAATACTCCGATAAAAAATCAGAAAATATTTAAGGTTATATAATATTCATATTTATCTATGATATGCGGGAAATAGATAGTCGTGATTCAGAGAATTATGGTAAATACTATCGCTATGATTTTTCTTTTTCTCAAAAAGAACATGGAAATAAGATGTCCGATTATCGCTCCTAAAAACGATACGATGATGATGGTAATAGAATTTTTTGGCGTCCTTTGGAAAACGTCAACCCCTAACTCCAACATCTTTTGTCCTATGGCTGTAGAGATAGCTCGTAAAGCACCAATAGGAAGTAATAACCATATGTATTTTTTTATTATTCATCGTGTATTGGGTAGGGATACTTTGAGTGTGTGCAGAAATGGTTTAGCTACGAAATGGATATCGTAATCCATGATCATTGTCAAAAGGCTTGATATGCCTAGTATCGCTATGATAAATTGGAATCCTTTGGTTCATCGTTTTGCAAAAATAGCAAATCCCATGTAACTTCAGATCAATATTCCTGAGAGGATTGCAATATTGATAATACCGTTTATTTTGGTCTCTCCGTAGGTTGATTTTTGGATCTCTATACTCAGAATGACTGATTTCATGATCAGTCGCAGGCTATACATAAATCCAATGCTGCTGATGAGCAATACAAATACTCGAAATGGATAATATCCAAGCGCATTTC
>JAHFJL010000020.1 GCA_023245855.1 bacterium | reverse complement strand
AAATATAAGGATTTTTATCAGAAATGCAAATTAAAATGAAATAAAAAAAATCTGCATTTGATTGCAGCTTTTTGATATTTACCTCGCTATGCGGGATAGAAACGACGTCAAACTTCTTTATGGAAGTTTTTGCGTCTTATTCTACCTGGAGGGGGACTCGAACCCCCACAACCTTACAGTCACCAGATTTTGAGTCTAGCATGTCTACCATTCCATCATCCAGGCTTTGCTATTCATTCCATTCCCGTAGCTTCGTGCGGGATACTCAATCTTACATACAAAACCACTGCATATTCATTTGTGATTTTGTGTAAGCTTGGCACATCCAGGTTTGTTTGGTTTTCGCTATTGAGCTGTGAGTATTTACTAAAATTCTAGCAAAAATCAATTGATTTTACCTATAGATTATTTACATAGTATTTGATGACCATTTTTTCATCGTTTTATACGATAATTGGATTGAATCATGGATTTGAATAAAGTTATGATTATCTGAAGGGCTACCAACAATTTACAGGTGAAAACCATCGAAAGCAGCTGAACTTCTGTTGTTAATTTTACTGTTGCAACCAACAGAAAATTCAAGAACAAAGAAGGGAATGTGCTAGAAGATGCTGAATACCACAGATGTGTAGCTTACGGTAAGGGAGCAGAAGTGCTGGCTAAGTATTTGAACAAGGGAAAAAGAATCTACATCGAAGGAAGATTGAGAACAAGAAAACGACAAGACAGCGAAGGAAAAGACAAGTTCTCTACTGAAATTATTGTTGATAATTTTATCTTCTTGGATCCAAAAGGACATGGAGGTGATGATCATGTTTTGGATGCTGCTGAACCCGTTGTTCCAGAAGATGAAGAAGTGCCATTCTAAATGATGGAATCATATTATAAATGTACGTCGATACTTATCCATGCACGTAGAAGTATCAGTGTTTTTGAGTCTACTATTTTATCACATAGGAATTTTTAAAATTCCTATTTCCACCTAGGCTGGATATAGTTCAATAACCAAATAATTCTGAAATATAATGAAGAATTATTGTGTTATTGACTACATATTCTTCAATCAAAAATAAAAAATATATTTTTGAAGGAGAATATGAAAACGACGTTAAACTTCTTGTATACTGATTTTCAGTATAACTCTCACATCCCCGAGAAGTCGGGGTGGTCGAGAAAGAAGTTTTAGCGTCTTATTTTATACATTACTATCTGAATATTATGAGTTTTAAGACAAAATTAAAATATTTTCTATTAGACCTTTTTGATATGATATCATTTTTGGTTTTTGTTTGATGAATAGTATTATTTATCAGATTTTTTGTTGCTAATCCTTATACTGTTGTATGAGCAAGTATGGCGCCTACTTTTACAGAAAATGATTTTATCATTGTAGATAAGATCACTCCAAGATTTAGCCAACTTCAAAGAGGAGATGTTATAGTATTTGTACCTCCTGGAAAGACTATTCCTTATATCAAAAGAGTTATCTGACTTCCTTGAGAAACTGTAAAAATAATTAATGATGGTGTAAAGATCTGTAAAACAGAAAATAATATCGAGCAATGCAACACCTTGCCAGAACCTTATTTGACTTGATCAGTAAAAACTGAATGAAGATGCGGAATAAATGATTTTAAAATAGATACATGATCATTTTTTGTGATGGGAGATAATAGATGATTCTCGACTGATTCTCGTTGTTGTTTTTGACTAGATTGTTATGCATGATCTTCGTATGAAGTGCCGTTTGATAATATCATTGGTAAGGTATATCTTAGATTTTTTCCTAATTTCAGAACTTTCTAAACTATTTTATTATTAGAATATCTGTATGAGAATATTTTCTAATTTTGATACTAAGTTAAGAGAACAAACATTTCAAGAATATCAATCAAAATATGGTGTAGATAATGTTCTATGTTTTTGAAGAAGTAGATTGTATCAAGTATACAAAGTGATATTCCCTTTATTATCTTTGGTTTTTTTTACTGTACTTGGATTGATTTTTTTTTATAAACGATTGTGAGGTGATTATTTTGGATATATTGTTGTTGCTTTCCTTATTATAGATATTGTCTTCGCCTTCCCTATGGTTACTAAATATATAGACTATAAAATGGACTTTGTTATTGTGATACCAAATTCCATCATGATGTATGCTCAAGGAGGAATATTTAAAAGAAATATAGTGACTATCAGTGCTCAAAGCATCAAAACTATCTCTCTTCAAAAATCCTGATTTCTCTATAGTGTATTTGATAATGGTGATATTATTATACTTACAGAAGGTGATAATGAACATTATGGTGAAATTGTTCTTCGTCGAATTCCTAGGGTAGAAAAAAGAAGGAATCAGATAGTTAAGGTTGTTGGTATAGATCTTCAAGCGGATCAAAACCCGCATCCCTAACTAATTAAAAGTTAATAACTAAAAACTAAGAGTTTCAGCTATATTTATTTTTCTTCGTTCGTAGTAGCATTTACTTTACAACTTTACACTATTCACTCAAAAATTTATATTATAAGTTTTTTGTCATGAAGCCAGTCCAAGAGACACCAAACATTCCTTATGATATCTATGAATCTCCTCAGGAGATAGTTATCATGCTGCCGCTTGGAGGAGTCAAAAAAGAGAGCCTTAAACTTAATATAAAAGACTATAGGCTTGTTATTACGTGAGAAAGGATCAAACCGAAAGTCAAAGATCATCTGATCCCTCTCAAAGAAGAATGCTATCGATGACCTATCAATCAAACGATTGATCTCCCTCCTCAGGTATATTTCGATAAGATACATAGCAAGCTTACTCCAGATAATACCTTGCAAATCATCGTACCAAAAGCGTTGATACCCGAAAAAATCACACTTGAAGTGGAATATGACAAATAAAACTGATCTGACAAAAAGCCCCGATATATCGGGGCGACAAATGATAGATTAAAAAATTAATTAAAGGTAGCTGTATGTATAGCTATTTTTTTTATCGTTTAGCTATTTTTCGGCAACTCTTTGTAAATTATTATTGATAAGTATCCGCTGAGTATCCCTCGTGAAACGAAGAACAGATAATTGATCATGCTATCTTCAAAGACATGTAAAAACATACCCATGACCAGCAGAGCAATCCGTCCAATATTGAGTCCTTGTCGAATAAGATAGATGGTGTGGTTGTTTACATCAAGGGTGATATTTTTGATCTTTTGTTGTATTTTTTTCGCTATCTGCATGATCTGAAAGATGAGCGCTATCCATATAAGAAATCCTATAGTACCGATATCGAGCATCAGCTGAAGATAATAATTTTCTGGAAGGATGGTTCCGTTGTGATGTACTGCTGGACCGGAAGTTCCTAGTCCATATCAGCTTGGCTGATCGATGACATATTGGATGCTTCCGAATTTTGCTTTGATATGTCCTAATGTGGATTGCCATTTTAAGACGCTGAGACCTACTAATCCTGCTATAATGATGATTAAGATACCTCCTGCAATTTTTTTGTGTTTTCTGATTCGCTGGATATTTATTACCGCTAGGCCAACGATTCATCCGATATATGCCGTTCTGGAAAGCGTAAGCAGTATCGCTAGAATCCATAGTATGATGACTGAGATATTGATGATTATCTTTTTGTTTGTCAGTGCTAGTTTTTTTATACCTTCAAATTTTTCTCTGCAGAAATATATCACTGCTGGCAAAAATGCGATCAAAAAATATCCGTAATTATTTGGTCATGAGAATATCCCTTGTCGTCTTGGTGTTCATTTATATCAGGTGAGATAATAGATTGGTGGCTTAGCTCAAAATTGGAAATCATTGAATGGTCCATATCCGATATGAAGGAAAAGATCCGGCCAGATGAATTTCAATCCTTGTCGGAGGAATCAACCGACCATCGTGAAGATCAGAAGATATTTTAGAAATTTCAGAAATTTATTGATGCTAGATTCATGATGCACGATTCAAGATTTTTTTGCGCTCCAAATATAACCGATGCATGTTGAAGAAAGGAATATGAAGAGATAGAGGAGTCCGTATTTGATGCCTACGAACATATCGAAGATACTTTTTCCTTTGGCGAAAGATATCGCTACGCCGAAAATCATAATGAATATCAATGTCATTCGTGGTCGTTTCCAGGTGCGAAGATATGATTTGATGGTGCTGAAATTAGCGATTGCTATGATTACGAAAAAAAGCAACCAAAGTCCATCTCTTCCGAGTGCTGGGAGCTCTGGATATGCTCATCATGCTATACCGTATTGGATTATAGTTACGAAAAGGTGATACATTACTATGAATATCAAAAACGGCTTCAAAAATTTTACCATAAGAGAGTTATATAGTAAAGAGATGTTGTTGAATATATTTGTTCGTGAAATAAAAACAAGTTGAAAGATGTATGATAAAAGATACAAAATGTATGATACATGATACCCATATTGTTTGTTTTAGTTGTGAGTTGCTAGGTATGAAGTTAAGCATAGTCATCCCGACGAGGTGAGATCAGAATATGAAGAATATCATCGAATGTCTCCATCATCAGACCTTCAAAGATTTTGAGGTTATTTTTGTGGTTGATAAACCATTGAATGGGTGAAACATGCTGCATGATGCCTGAAATATCCATTATATAACCTCTCTTATTCATGCAATCCCTCATAATAATGCTAGTGCTTTGAGAAATTTATGAATCAAAGCTGCAAAAGGCCAATTTATTCAACTGATGGATGATGACGAATGGTTTGATAAAGATTATCTTGAAAAGTCCTTGTCGTTGCGGAATACTTATCATGTCAAACTTCATAAAGATATTGTGATTACACCAACTTTGATGTACAGGAAAACCTGAAATATCCAGAGTCAGTGATTCTCTCATTTCAGTTATCTCTTCTCGAGGCCTATTCCTCAGCATTTATGAAAAAAAGAACGAGAGTATATCCAGATGTATTCCTGAAACTCGCTGCTTGCTCCCTGATATATCTTCAAAAATAATCTCTTTGATGAACAACTGGATTTCGTTTATGAAGACTTGGATTTTACGTATAGGATCCATCGTGCCGGGTATCCTTTGATCGTCCTTCGTGATCTCAAGATCTATCATATGGAAAGAAATAAGACGAAGCTTGAACAAGCGTGGATTGGTAATGAATATGCTGCATATAGGAAAGCGAAACATAGGATGCTGTTTGTAAAAAAATATGGAAATATATGGGATAAAATACAATTTTATCTGCTTGGATTTCGAGGGCAGCCTTTATGGCTTATCAGCAAAGTGCTTAGATTTGCACCCGCAAAAGACAGGTGGAAACTTGTGAAAGCTATTGTTAGATGAACGTTAGCCTAAAGCCTAAAGCTAAAAGCTAAAAGCTTAAAGCTAAAAGCTAAAAGCCTAAAGCTAAAATTCTCTTAATGAGTCTTCTTATATTTTTTTCGGAAATAGATACTATATATGATGATAAGTATTGCTATGTTTGGCAGAAAGATGATTTTGTCGCTCCATGGGATTCCATCAAACCTGTAGTTTGAGAGTGGCCAGAGAAACGGTGTCGCAAAAAATGCTAGCGAATGTGTCGGTATATCCATCAAAATATGTAATAATCGCGCATAACTTGCTTTGATGGGTTTTTTGTAGATGATCCGTAATGCTGTAAATACCACTGACCAAGTAATGAGACTATGGCTTACATTATATATAGTATGGACGTAATTTGGGATATTTGTTTTACTAAACATTACTGGAGTCCCATGAAAAACCATACCTGCTATGCTGCTTGCAAACGGCAATCCAAATGCTACAAAATCTGGCAATACCCCAAATCCGAATGCTAACCAAAATTGCTTTTTGTCTTTGTTTCCAAAGAGTGCTCATCCGTATAATCCGTGTGAAACGATATCCATGATAAAGTGTTTAAAGCTGAAAGCTTAAAGCATAAAGCTAAATTCTAATTTTCATTAAGATCTTCTATTATTTTCTGCATCTTCAATGTCTTTTTTTTTGTTGTGTCATTCTGAACGATAGTGAAGAATCTAAATTTCTATACCCTTCGACATAGCTCAGGGTGACAGCTATAACTTCTCTATGATATTTTGCATCTTCAATATCTTTTTTTGTTGTGTCATTCTGAACGATAGTGAAGAATCTAAATTTTTATACCCTTCGACATAACTCAGGGTGACAGCTATAACTTCTCTATTATTTTCTGCATCTTCAATATCTTTTTTTGTTATGTCATTCTGGACGATAGTGAAGAATCTAAATTTCTATACCCTTCGACATAGCTCAGGGTGACAGCTATAACTTCTCTATGATATTTTGCATCTTCAATATCTTTTTTTGATAAGGATAGACTTTAGTTGGTACGCCTAAAAAACTTGCTATCAAAAATAAATGCAATCTGCTGCTTATCACTAGATGCGCTTGAGCGAGTGTTTTTATGAAATGTTCAAAATCTTCTTCTCGGTCCAATATACTAAATCGCTGATCTTTGATCTCAGCTCATCTTTGTATCTTATGTACATATCTCATATCATCGTATTTTTCGCCTTTCCCTTTTGCAACGGGAACATAAATTACTGCATATCATTGGTTATATAACTTTTTCACATCCTGGATGATCTCTGGGAGAAACTGTTCAGCATTCTTATTGAGATTGATGACGATATATTTTTTCACATTATTCATTATTCATTTTTCATTATTCATTTTTTTTCGCGGATAAGCGAAAAAACAGGTATCCATAAAGAATTCTGCATTGGTATATCCATATTGTTTAAGTTCGTGAAGTGATTCTGTATCTCTTGCGAAGATACGTTTTGTTCTTTTGAGGAGTACGTTGAAAAGGAGTCTGTTGAATATTTTTTTGGGTATTTGTATTCCTCCCATCAGGTAACGGGGTTTTCTGAAGCAGGGAAGGAGTGATATTAGTCGATATCGATATGCGTTTTTGTTTTCTTCGGTGATGATCTCTCCTCAGCCGATGATGAGGGCGTCAGCTTTTCTATAGAGTTTCCGTTCTTTCAGTTTTCCTTGACGGATATATCTGATCCATGAACGGAATCCTTTTGGTATCTCTGTGATGAAGGTTATCTCTGTGGTATCGATGAAGGTGCTGAAAAATTTTTTGAGCCAATGCGGATCGTATGCTGCAATCGTTATTTGTTTCCCTTCTTGAATCAATAATTTTACCGTTCCTAGTAAAATCAGCTCGTCTCCTAGATTTTTGTACGATCGATTTCCTATGATGAGGATATTTTTTTCAGGAATATTTAATGTTTTTGGTATATGCATATTTCCCGATAAACTAAAAAAGACTGCCTATTTTATAGCAGTCCTCATAAGTTATTCAATAGAAATGTAGTATTATTTTTTTGCTGTTTTATTTGCTGTTTTTGTCCAAAAATTTAAACTGTTGAGATAATCGCAGTATTCTTGTTTTTTTTCTTCTAATATCGGCGATACTTTTTCAAGTGAACCTCCCCATCCTGCTGTCATAATCTCTGTATCAAAACTTGTAGAGAAGATGGTCGCTTCATCAAAAGTGATATCTCTTCATGCAGGAGAAAGATAAAAAGGTTTATCTGATTTCGCTGTTTTGTCCTTGCAGATATCTTTGATACGGTTGGTGAGATTAGCAGCTTTGAAAGCTTCTGCATAGGTATCAAAACCTTTTGCCGTGAAACCTATCAATTCTTTGTGGCCTAGATCAATGCTTGATGCTTGATTGTATGTCTTAAATTCAATTGTCGGTCGTGTTCCTGTAATTTCAATTTTTTTGTTTGCGCTTGGCATCTGTTCGTAAAATGTATTGATTGCCAAAAGCAGATCTTCTTCTTTTTGTTTATCTCCTTTTGCTATTTCTTTGATTTTGTCTTTAAGACCTGTTTTGTCTGCTATTTCTGTTTCTTTGTAGAAGACATCGCCTCTTTTTTCTAAGCCATCAAGATCATAAGCGCCTTTTTCATTAGCGATATATTTTTGTACCAATGGAAGTGTTTCTGGATTCATTTTGTTGTATCATTTTTCTGTCATGAATTGTGATACTGATTGGAGTCTTACGATAGCTTCACTCGCTGTTTCATTGAATTTTTTATCTTTATTGGAATTGTCTTGGAGCTGTTCTCGGGTGATTCCCATACCTCCCAATGCTAAATCTATAATGTTTTTCTTGTCATTTTTTCCGATAGATTCTAAGAATGCAGCACCTGCTTCATTTTTTTTTGATCCTGTTTTAAACTGATCTACAAGTATTTGATAATGATCTGGATTTATCTTCATAGTATCTCCATCTTTCTTTATGAATTGTTTCATTTCTCCATACGTCAGCCCGTTGAATACCGCTGTTGCTCATGGAAATCATTCAGAATATGTAGTTCCTGCTTCGGTTTTAGTTGTTTTGCCTTTTTCATTCACATCTTTACTTCCTCGACTAAGCATATTAGCAATTTTTCCTGAGAGTACTCATCATGAAAAGAGACTTCCTACTCATTCACCTGTTCGTGCTTGTGATCAAAATATAAGTAGGGTAGGTATTCCTAATCGTGCTAAATTTTTTCCTAGTTCACCTTCTTTTCTTCCATTTTTACTCATCAATTTGAATGCGCTGGAAATCATCTTCCATCCTACAAAAATCAATCAACCGGTAAGTGCAAGATTACCTACACCAGATCGGAATTGCTTTTGTTCTGGTCTCATGTGAGTCTGATCGACGAGATATCTGCTCACTCCGTTTATTCCTCATTTTTCAAAAGCTGTTTTAGCGTTGTTATAATCCGCTGTCGTAGGCTCTATTTGGTCTTTCTTGGTTTCTGCTCATTGTGTTTGCTCCTTTTTGCCTTCTGGATAGGTAGGATTGTTTGTTCCATCAGTTGTTTTTTCTGCTTTTTTGTTGAGCTGTTTGAGTATTTTGAGTTCTGGATCTAATGAACAGAGTTCATTAAATGCTCCTGTTTCTGTAGGTACAAAGGGTGTTTTTGCTGGATCAAACGTATTGGGATTGTTCATATAATTATCTAAATATTCGCTCAATCTCTTGAGATCCTGTTGAAGTGCTTGTCTTTTGTCTTGAGAGAGTGCTACTTTGTCCAACAACACATACTCTTTATTTATTCTTTTGAGTGCTTTATTGAGTCTTTTGGCGTCATCTACATTATTTATGACGTATTCATAATAGGGTGTAGTATCTCCTTTTTCGAGAATGATTTCATTTCTTGTTTTGATGAATTCAGGAGCTTCTTTACCAAGTTCTTCTATTCTTTTGCTAAATTGCATCAGTGTTGTTTTCATATCAAACTTATTGATATCATCCATTTTCACTTCTTTTAATCCTTTGAATTCATTATTTCCTTTATCTCGATCTATCGTATAATTAGCATCTTTATTTTTTTCCAATCGTTCTATCTGTGTTTTCATCTTATCAAGTTCTTTGAGACGTCTTTGGATTTCTGTTTTTTGCATTTTTCGGAGTCCTCTATCTTTTCTGTCATATTGACTGCCAAATATCGTTCCTTTCCTTTCATTGGAAAGTTGTTCTTCCTGTTCAAAAAAAGTGACAAGTCTTTCTATCTTATGTTTTACATTCTCTAAATCAGAAGATTTTTCTAGAGTATTTTTTGCTGCAAGAATTTCTTTTTGGAGTGTATTTAGTTCTTCTGTGGTCCTACTTTTGAGATATACGATTTCTAATCATTTTATTTTTATCAGAACAGATTCTTCTGTATCTCGTTTTTCTTTGGTTTTCTTATCTTCATAGAATTTTTGCAACCATGATTCTAGATTATTTTCATCTATTAAAAATTTATTTTGATTATCAATAGTGAAAATGTATTTTAGGGCATCTTTTTTTATTTTCACTCTTGAAGTATCGGAAAAAATATCATCCACATTATTGTAAAGTGTTAATTCTTTTTTGAATTTATCATAGGTATCGAGTGTATTGAGGCGCAAAGATTCTCATTCTTTGGCTGTCTCTACCTGTAATGCTTTGTTTTCCATGAGAATATGGGAAGTAAAACTTATACTTCAATTATATTCACAACACAAGGAATTGCTAAAAAACTTGCTTTAAATAAAAAAATGAGGTTGACAATAACCTCAAAAGTTGTGAAGTGTGCAATAGGAATATCTTCTCTTAGTGATACAGCTCTGTTTTGAGGGTACCTTCAAATTCTATGGCTTTCTCGGAGGTGAGTTTTTCTGTGAGATGGAAGTGTTCCGCGATATGGGTCAGTAATTTTATGAATTCATGTTTTTCCATATCGATATTGTCATGGTATTTTGGAAGAAGATGTTTGATGTATTTGATATATTTGGTTAGATTGTTGTTTCCATCAAAAGAAAATATTTCTTCGTACATTGATTCCAATCCTAATTCTTTGGTCTCTGCTTGGTAAAATGGCACGAATATGCCTACAACAACCACGGTATTGATGCTTTTTCTCAAGTGTACGAGATCTGATTCCGGATGTCTTGTTTTGAAAAAAACCGTATAGAGCTGCCTCATTATAGCATCGTTTTTTATTTCTTTGAGCAAAAATCCTAAAAATTGAGCTAGTTTGTCGTTGTTCGCTTTGTCTTTTTTGATCTCTTGCCCTATTTGTTGGGCTTTTTTCTGATCATCTTGAATCCTTCTGACTGCTTCTTCAGTGACTTTGTTGGTATCTTCTCTGACTTCTCATCAGCTATTGAGTCCGTCAAAACCCATACCGCCTGTTTCATCTGCCATTATTGGATGTTTATACTCTAAAAATTTGCTTTTATACGCTTAGAAATCTATGTTTTTGTTCTTGAAATTCAACTCTAATTCTATATACCATCACCACACGATTTTTTCGTTTGCTGAAAATTCCACAAGGTGAGGTGGATGAGTGGTCGAAGTCAGCTCACTGCTAACGAGTCGTACGAGCGATCGTACCGCGGGTTCGAATCCCGCCCTCACCGATTTCATGGCTCTGTAGCTCAGCCGGTTAGAGCGCGTCTCTCATAAGGACGAGGTCGAGAGTTCGAGTCTCTCTGGAGCCAAAGTGATCATCAATCGTCATTCAAAATATCTTTATTTATTCTTTATCGTACATCTTATGGCTAAAAAAAAGTGAGGAAGACTCGTCGTTGCAATGCAATGCAAGGAGTGTGGAAAAACCAATTATCACACTACTTTAAACAAGACGAATACTCCAAAATTAGAGTTAAAAAAGTATTGTAACAAAGACAAGAAAAAAACAGCTCACGCATCAAAAGAGAAATTGAAATAATTTCTCATCTTTTAATTTTTTTACACATTTTTAATGCTAGTTATCAGATTATCCAGACATGGAAGAAAAAATTTAGCTGTATATAGAGTTGTTCTTTCTGAACATACTAAACCAGTAAAATTTTGATATAAAGAAGTATTATGATCATATGATCCTATAAAACATGCTTTAAAAGTAGATGTTGATGGTATTCTTTCTTGGATCAAAAAAGGAGCTCAACCTTCAGAAAGGTTAGCAAAACTTTTGTTGAAGGAAACAAAAAACGAATTTTTCAATAAATTCATCGAACACAGAGAAAGAAAAGGAGTGACAAAAAAAGAAGAGAAGAAATAGTCTCCTTTATTTCTTAATTTCTCCATTATCCATGAATAGTATCTATGCTAATGCGGATTTTCAAAATGTCATCCTAACTGTTTTGGCTCTTGTAGTCATTATGGTTATCCTTTGATGTATGTATACATTTATTCGTGCAATCATTTTGTTTGTGTTTTCTCATAGTAAGGAAGAAAATAAAAAAAAATGACGAAATAGCATCAGATTTATGATTATTGGAGTGATTCTTACGATTGTTCTTTTGTTTCTAGTACCTACCGTGCTTAAATTAATGAATGTCCCTCAATATGATGTCTATACTCCTGCTAATATTTTTAGTAGAGCAGGTACCTTGATCAACTGATTATTTAATCTTGGAAATGTTATCAAACAAAGTCAACAAAGTAATGAAACCAATGGTACTTTATATTATAATACTAATTGAACTCCTAATACAACTTCTCCTGCACCTATCACTAATAATCAATATAGTCTCTAATAATCGCAGGTGAAATCTATTTGAAAATATCTGATAAATTCATATATTTAAGCAAATATTATAGTATACTCCTTTAATTTTTTTTCTTTTTTGAGATGCATAAAAAATTTAATTTCTCTGAAAGAATATCGAGATTGGTTCAGAAATTCTGAAGATTTACTAAACATCAAAAGATATTTGTCCTTTATCTTTGGGCGCTTACTTTCTTTTTGGTTGTATTGCCTTTGATTAAGATTTCACCTGTAAATGATGTAGCACATTCTGTGCGGTTGCTCAATGGGCATCTTTTCAAATCATTAATAATCATTCTTGCAAGTGTTATCGTACTTTTAAGTCGAAATATGAGCTTCAAGTTCAAAAACTTCATTATCGGATATTTTGGATTCAAAGAAAATGATTCACTCTTTAACTTTTGATTTCTTTGGGTTATTGCTACCGCTTTCTTAGGAATCGGTGATGCTATCAATGTTGTAGGAACAAGTACACAAACCATTAAACTTAGCTGATCATATTATTTTATCCAACTCTTCTTGTTGTTGGGACTAGTCTTGACTTTGGTATCAGTACTCAAGCATGCTAAAGAAAATTCGAATAAGACTAAGATTGTCAATGTAGTAGATGAAGATGCTATGAAAGAAGTCCAACATCAAAAATCATTTAAAGGACTTTTCGATGAGGAAGATGGTGAAGAACAACCAAAACATCATCATCATACTCTCCATGAACATCATTCAGAATAATCTTTTATTTTGTATTCTTAATAGAAATGGTAAGCATAAATAGTAATTGTATAGGTTGCGGTACGTGTGCTGCAATCGCTCCTACTATCTTTAAGGTAGAAGGTATCCCTGCAGAAGTGATCAAGGAACCAGCAACTGCTGAGGAACAGACACTAACTCAACAAGCGATAGAAATGTGTCCTGTTCAAGCTATCTCTGATACACCAGCAAAAATGGCTGCATAATCAACCTCTTAGATTTCTAATCTGAGAACATATAATTTCTCCTAAAAATCAACAATCCATGGCAAAGAAAATTTGTACTGGATTGTTTTTTTCTTATCTCGTAAAACTGCTCTTACTTGGTCACTATTTGTGAGGTCGCTTGCAAAATCAGAAAATTGGCAAGGACATTGGTTGCAGGCTGTCGGTTTGACAATCAGTGCATCGTTAGTTACTCCTAGAAGAGGGGCAATACCTTGTTGATTGCATCAGAGCTCTTGTCAGATCTTAGGACAACCATTTTCGTTTCACATGCCGTTGATGTTAGGACACAAATCTGTTATATCCGGTATTCCGTCACCATCCGTATCAAGAGCTTCACCACTGCCAACGGGAGGCATCATTCCTGTCCCTTGAGCATCACCGATGCCGTCTTGGTTGAGATCGAATTGGTTGGTATTGGGTGTGAATGATGCATTATCTAATGAACAGACTCCTTGATATTGTTGTTTTAAAAGATCTAGATTTACATTCATAACTTTTACAGGATTGCTCTGTACTAGAGTAGGGTCAGTTACAATTGAACAATCCTTATTTTCAAACATTACAAGTCCGATAAGATTTTTTACTCCATCTCCATCGATATCATCATCACAGACATCTGGGATGCCGTCACCATCAAGATCGCATTTGTATTTGGTATGCAGTGTCCCATTGAGTTTTGCTATCAGACAGCTATCTGTTTGGTTGATTTGTATGGTTGCTTGTGCTCTGAGATACGTACATTCATTGATATACATAGTATCTTGCGGCATAAGTAATCAGTCTTTTTGATAGGTATGAACAAAAAGACTCGGCATTTTTTCTGTACCTGGTTTTTTTTCTGTCGTACTATCAGAAAAATCTTGTACCTGTGAAAGCGGTTGTTTGATCATAGTACCTAAAATACGATTGGTGAATGTTATTTTATCTCCCATGTTTCCTACGAGTTGGGAAGGGATCGTTAATAATGCGTATGATGCTAACAGTGAGGTATCCATTACGTTAATCGTGATAATATCGATGAGTTTCGTTCAGTCAGTAAGTGTTATTGTTTGGGTGATTACTCTTTTTCCTGGTTTAGTATATGCGTATTCTGTAGTGAGTGTTGAGTTGCTTTGTTTTGTTCCATCACCAAAATCCCGGTCTACGCTTACTATATCCGTTTGTGTGATGTTGTATGTCTTGGTGTCCAATAGTATCTTTTCGTTTACTTGCGGGTTGCTGTTGTCGCTCCTTAAAATCGCTCCTGCACCGCTTCCTATGCCGATAGTAAAATAGCTGATACCTGCTAATTCTCATTTACTATATCCTTTTACGAGCACAGGATTTGCTCATTCGAGCGGGAATATCTTTTTGAATATTGTAGCAGCTGGTTTTTTGGATGTTATATTCTCTTTTGGAAATGACCATTCTATCTCGTCAAAGCTGCCTAAAAGCATTGCCGATATTGTGGACTCTGTATTGATATTCCCTCAGACAACACTTGCTCTTGTTTGCAATCACTTGTCGTCACCTGCGATACCTCCTACAATCACAATCACTTGCGCTTTAGCATCATTGATGTTTCCTTTTGCAACCGCTTGCACGCTGTACATCCCTGGGGTCAAAAATGTATGAATGATTGGGGTTCATTTTCCTTGGGTTCCGTCTCCGAAATCTCGATTTACTGCAGTGATATTTCCTTTGCTTATTGCATCAAATCTCGTAGTGAGCGGAGCGCTTCATTCTAGCTTATTGATATCGATGTAGAGTCCTATTTGATTTGCTAATGGATCACAGGCATCGCCCATACCTGTTTTTTTGCTTTCTTTTTGATTGCTGTTGGGTGTGAAAATGCAATTATCTAATATGCCTGTTCGTCAAACTAATGCTTTGATATTGATTTTTCCGTTGTCATCTACGATTCCTATCGGATTTTTTATTCCGTCTCCATCGATATCATCACTCATTATATCGCCTATCCCATCATGATTGGTATCGCTTTGATGTGGATTGTAATCGTTAGGAGCGTTATCTTTTGTATTTGGGATGCCGTCACAATCATAATCGTTGTTGAAACTACAATTCACTTTGCCATTGAGCTTAAATAAGGTATCCAGCACGGTTTTTCCGTCAATATTTTTATTTACATCGCTTCGTTGCTGTTGTTGTTGGCTCATGTCTATGATGTTTTGGCTATAGAGGAGATTGAGCTCGGCAACCGGCCAATATCATTGCTTGATTTTACCGAATTCCTGCATATTACATTTTACAAGATTGAACATACAGTATTTTAAATACAGATTCACTTCGTCAGCATTTTGCAATGCACAGGTGTTGTCACATGTTTTGATCTTGTCTGTGATCATACTTCTATCTGTAGTATTGAAATTTTTAGCTTCATAACTGTCTGTTTTGAGGTTATTTACTCGTGTATTCACTTCTTTTCGGTTAAGATTGATATCTTTGGAGATATATTTGGCTAAGATATTGATGACTACCTGGATGAATTCCGCTACATTTGTATTTTTGGTCCCGCAAAACTGGCCACCACAGACCGGGCTTGTTGCCTTGGGATATCCTCTCATATAGGTATTGTCTCCGACATATGCTACACAATAATAATAAGGGACATTGTTGTATAGTCCTCATAAATAACTGATATCAGCGAAATCTTTGCCGGGCGTTGCAGCGAATGTTGTCCAAAAACTTTGGACGTATTTAGTGATCATCTCTTGTTTGGGATAGATACAATCCTTACATTCTACAGTATTGAGCAATCTTGCAAGATCGTAACGTGATACACCGCTTGCTGCTTCTATTTTTTTGATGTCTAGATTCATAGTTTGAAGCTGATTGGAAAAATCTTGGTAGGTAGCGAATACCGACGTTCAGATGAGTCAAATCAGAGATAGTATCAGTCAGAAATATTTTTTCATAATGTTTAAGGGGAAAGGGGAAAAGGGGAAAAGGGGAAAGGTCATTGGTCCTTGCTTCGTGTCACTGTCATTAGTTATATCGAAAGTTATTTTTTTTGCAATCAAAATAGAAACAAAGAAGATGTTTTTATATCATTGTTTGAGAGAGTAAAGAGAGTTCTCCTAAAGATATAGGTATTCGTTTTTTTTATTCAAACTGTTCTTGAAAAGATTACTTAAAAATTTACTACCTATCTATCTAATCTATGTATATAAAAATAAATAAAATTGCTTACTTCGATATTGTACGTTGTTTTCCAGCTTCATGTACTTTTTTTTTATCACATAGGAATTTCTAAAATTCCTATTCAGCTACGCTGGATAAAAACGACGTTAAACTTCTGAAAGAAGTTTCGGCGTCTTATTTAATTTTTTGTCTTTCAAAATGAAATTAATCGTGGTTACGGGTGGAGTCATGTCATGACTTGGGAAATGAATCACTGCCGCTTCTATTGGAAGACTGATGAAGTCATCGGGACATAGCGTAACGATGATGAAATTGGATCCGTATCTGCAGATCGATGCGTGAACGATGTCGCCTTTTGAGCATGGGGAAACCTTTGTGACCAAGGATGGCTTTGAGACTGATTTGGATCTTTGACATTATGAGAGATTTATCGATGAAGAATTGACGAGAGATAGTAGTGTTACGACCTGACAAATTTATCTTTCTGTCATCCAAAAAGAGAGAGAAGGAAAATATCTCGGAGAGACCGTTCAAGTGATCCCTCATGTCACCAATGAAGTGAAAGATAGGATCCGTGCTGCTTCTGAAGGGAAAGATGTAACTATCATCGAAATTTGATGAACAGTAGGAGATATTGAAGGTCCTCATTTTATCGAAGCGTTGAGACAGTTGAGATGGGAACTGGGAAGAGAAAACGTAGTGTTCGTTCATGTAGTCCCGCTTCTTCATATCTCTACTTCTGGTGAGATGAAAAGCAAAGCTTTGCAGCATTCTGTCATCAAGTTGAGAGAGCTTGGGATCCATCCAAGTATTTTGGCGTGCAGAACTACTGAGCCGCTTACTAAAGATGTGAAAAGAAAAATTGCAATGTTTTCAGATCTGGAGTATGAACGCATCATAGAAGTCATGGATCAAAAAAGCATTTATAGCGTTCCTTTGGCATTTTATGAACAGGGGATTCATGACATCATTTCCAAAAGATTCCGAGGAAAAGAATTGCCTTGCGATATCAAGGATTGGACGGCTCGTGTAGATGCGTTGATCCATCCGGAACATGAAGTGAATATCGCTATCGCAGGCAAATATACTGCATTGAATGATTCCTATATCAGCGTGGTCGAAGCATTGAAACATGCCGGAGCATCGTACAAAACCAAAGTGAATATCCATCGGTTAAATACCGAGTTGTTAGAATGAGCTGATTGGGAAGCGGTTCTTCAAAAAGAGATCACTGATAATAAAATCAACGGTATTTTGGTGCCTGGATGATTTGGCAGCAGAGGGATAGAAGGGATGATCAATGTCGCTGATTATGCGAGAAGAAATAAGATCCCGTATTTTGGTATCTGTCTTGGGATGCAGGTTATGGTCATAGCTTTTGCAAGACATGTTTGCGGGTTAGCTCATGCTCATTCTGTAGAATTTGATGCAGAAACCTCTGATCCGGTCATTGATTTTATGGCAGACCAAAAATGAATCACTACCAAATGATGAACGATGAGATTGGGTAATTATGAAGCTCTCTTGCAACCATGAACCAAGATTTTTGAACTCTACAGCAAAACATCTGTTCTAGAAAGGCACAGACATAGATATGAAGTGAATCAAGATTATCACAAAATATTACAGGATAACTGATTGATTTTTTCATGAACTTCTCCTGACGGCACTTTGGTCGAGTTCGCTGAGTTGGCTGATCAACCGTGTTATATCTGAACGCAAGCGCATCCGGAATTGAAATCGAGATTGCAAACTCCACATCCGATGTTTTTGGCATTGGTGAAG
>JAHFJL010000002.1:36998-67418 GCA_023245855.1 bacterium | reverse complement strand
AATAAATACGGAACAATCAAACGAGAACTCCAACAATTCGACAGACATCTCTTCAAATCGCTGAGATCAATAGCTGGCAGGATTGCACACCTTATTAGAGAATTTATGCATCCAAAAAAAATTAAAGAAATCTATTAATCCGGAATATTTTCGGAAGATATGAAGACAAGCCCCGGAATCCGGGGCTTTTTTGATAGGCAAGAAATATGTTTAGTCTTGTATTTCTTTCCTAAGAGCGTATATATGCAGCGTATAAAATTTTATTTTTTTATTTTTCATTTATCATCATGGCAGTAACAAAAAAAACAATCAAACAAGCTACTAAAAACATTAAAAAAGTAGTTATCAAAGACGCTAAAAAAATTGCAAATGCAGCAAAAAAAATTGCTAAAGTAATAGTTAAAGACGCTAAAAAAGTAGTAAGTGCAGCAAAAAGCAAACTTTCATCAAAAAAATCAGCTCCTAAAAAAACAGCAAGCGCAGCAAAAAAAACTTCTCCTAAACAAATGACAGAATGTAAAAACTGTCGTTGTAAATAATAATATCAATTCATAAAATAAGACGCCGAAACTTCTTTCTCGACCACCCCGACTTCTCGGGGATGTGAGAGTTATACTGAGAATCAGTACACAAGAAGTTTATCCTTAGACTACGCTAAGGACTCTGACGTCGTTTTCATATTCTCCTTCACTTGTCCTGTAAAGGGAAAATATGTTTCTTATTTTTGATTGAAGAATATGTAGTCAATAACACAATAATTCTTTATTACATTTCAGAATTATTTGGTTATTGAACTATATCCAGCGTAGCTCTTGTCCTTTGCGAAGTCAAAGGAGAATAGGAATTTTAGAAATTCCTATGTGAGTACTAAAATCCCGTTGAGGCGGGATTTTTTCTATACAAGAAATATTGCATTTTTCAAGAAAATATATAGAGTGTGATCTCACAAAACAAAAATCATACCTATGAAAAAGGCACTAATAATCGGATGGCATGTATTAGGATTCAGTTTCCTGGATTCCAAGATTTTATTACCCGTATGTACTATGACTATATCAAAAAAAAGAAGGAGCAACATCTCTCACAAAAAGCCAAAACAACAGCTTCTCATACAGGGATCAAAAAAAACATCAACCGCAAACATGGAATCGATTGCAGAAAATAAGATCAGTTCTGAAACAACATCCAAGAAGAACGTTTTCGTTCTTCTTTTTTTAATATTTTATTTATATGAATTTGAAATAATAAAAAATAAGTAAGATACCATAGACAAGAACTGGTATAATGTATATTTATTTTTTGAGATAGAGAATATATTTGCTCTTGCAATTTAAACTACATATCATATATTATGAGCGTATATCTCTTTTTATTCTCTTATTATTACTCACAAATGGCTAAGAAAGTTGCTAAAAAAGTTGCTAAAAAAGCTGTTAAAAAGGCAGTTAAAAAAGCAGTTAAAAAAGTAGCTAAAAAAAAGGTTGCTAAAAAAGCTGTTAAGAAAGTTGTTAAAAAAAAGGTTGCTAAAAAAGTTGCTAAAAAAAAGGCTCCTAAAAAAGCTAAAAAAGTAGCAAAGAAAAAAGCTCCTAAAAAGGCTAAGAAAGCTAAAAAAGTAGCTCCTAAAAAAGTTAAGAAATTAACTGGACGAGCTGCAGTTATCAGAAGAAAATAATTTCTTTACTGATTTTAAAAAACCGCTTCGGCGGTTTTTTTATTTACTCCAGCTATCATTTCTTTGTATAATAGCTATACTCACGCTATTTAATTCTTCTGCCAAAAATATGAAAGCAACTTTTCACATCTCCAAAACAATGAGAAACGCCGATGGAAGCATCAGAAAAGTTTGATCAATGGAACGAATCATGACCATAGGTTTGGCGATGGAAATGATCCAAAAAAAAGTCTGAGAGTTTTATGTCAAAAAAAATAATATCCTTGAAACGGTACGCATAGTAAATACAGAAAAATGACCCGCACTCAAAACATATCTCAATAATAAGATGACTACGACGTTAGACCTGTTACCGACCTACAGATAGTTCATTTCCACTGGATAAGTAAAACCTCATCATCTTCTTCATCTTGCTCTTTTTCATCATCTTCTTCATCTTGCTCTTTTTCATCATCATCTTCATCTTCCTCATCGTCATCATCTTCTTCCAGATACACTTGATAGAGATGTTGAGCATAGCATCCTTCAAAACCCATCGACAAAAAAAATATATAAAAATTATTGATTCACACTATATGCACTACCAAACAATTGTTGGAAGATATCTGAGATATTTTTTTCTTTTTTTATAGATTTCGATGTCCCTACATCAAAGAGCGAGGGATTGAAATGCTTGGTATAAGCAGTATAGAAATCTTTCACATGAACTTGAAATTTTCCTTTTGCCTGAAAAAAATCCACCTTATGCTTTTTGATGATACATTTAGCATTGGGAAGAGTGATTCAGAATATCTCGATAATCTCATCTATCGGACGATAAGGTTTGCTCATAAATCAGTGAATAATAAGAGATGAAAAATAAAAAATAGTGATATATGTTGATGTAGTGAATAATGAGAATGTAGAATAAATATGCTGTTATAAGATATATGATAGGTTTTTTTTAATAAACATATTCCAACATTATTAATTATTAATTATTCACTCATTTTATGGTTGTGCTCTCATAAGCATAAGCATAACGTATCCTCTGAGTTCTTTCAAAGTAGGATCGATAACCGTAAGTATTCCGTTGATTTTCAATGCATTGAGATGATCCACATAATAAGGAGATCATGTATTATAGGTATCACCATAGAGCGATCTAGACAAAACAGTTCCAAATTGGGCTCTCGTTACGGTATCATTAGGATAAAAATCACTCGTACCGACACCCATGAGATGCAGCTGACAAGCTAATATTGCATATTGTTGCATTTCTCGAGGGATAGTATGGGTATCTTGAAACGCACATACTAAACCGGTATCTAGAGTCAGATGAAGCACTTTGAGATCATAATTGACCATCATTTTCGCCATATGCATCCTGAGAAGCGAACCTTGCATATCGGCTTGAGCGAAGGTAGACTGAGTCGTAATACCTATACTATAAGCATATGCATATGCATCCAAAAGCTCAGTTGCTGGAGAGCTAGAAGTATATTTGATTCATCATTTTACGGTTCAGGTATTCACGACACCTGTAGCGACCAATCCTGTAGCGACAGTACCGCATGGAAATCATACTTGAGAAGAGCTGCAAACAGCTCATGCTATGATCTGATATATTCATTGTACACACATAAGTTGCGATGAAGTACAGGTTGGAATCGCTCATCATCAACCGCCTCCACCTCCTCCTCATCCCCCTCATCATGAAGGGGGTGGAGTAAAGGTCACCGTAAAGGAAGGTATCGCTAATCGTCATGAACTATTGCCAGCATAATCAGTGACTTGCAATGTACATCCGCTATACGTTCAATTTGCTAACGCTGAAAACGTGATGATATTATTTCATGAAACTGCAGTCGTATTGCTGCTCGTACATCATCCGGTATACGTGATTGTTCCTGATTCATTGGAAATAAAATCATAATTCGGAGTCTGTGAAGTAGTATTGGTTACACTGCCTCATGAAAGAATCGGAGCGACTCCATCAATTCGTGTTACGGTTGCAGTTGCTGCTCAAGTATTGCCTGCAGAATCGATAAAATTAAAAATAAATGATTCATTTCACGTAAACGTATAGCCTGTAAATCAGCTATTATTGCTTATCGTCACTCAAGTTTTATTAAACGTGATTGAAGCGATGACAGTACCGCTTGTAGGCGTTGATGGTGCATAGGTTATCGTTCAGGTCACTGTAGAAATATCAATCCAAGTAACGGTTGCTGTAGCGGTTCATGAAAGCAGAGCATCATGATATTGGAAGATGAACGAACCGTTTCCCGTAAAAAGATACCCTGTAGATCAACTATTATTATCTATCGTTACGCCAGTCTTGTTGAATGAAACAGATCCAGTGACGCTATGATTAGTGAGTCCGGTAATAGAATAACTAATAGTAGCGACCGGAGAGACATAGGTATTCAAAGCTGCAAGCGTACTATATGCATTGATTCTTTTACCACTTACTGTCTTGCCCACCAATCAAGTAAGTGTATCTCAATTAATTATGATAGCATTTTTTATCATTTGATAAGATAATTCAGGTCTCATGCTTCGTGCAAGGCTTACTAATCCAGCAACGATTGGTGTGGCCATAGAAGTACCATTTTTAAATCCATATCCATTATTCAAAACAGTGCTATAGATATTCACTCCTGGTGCGCCTACATGAATACTTCAAGAACTATAATCAGAAAAAGAAGCGAGTGCATCATTTTGATCCGTAGCGGCAACACCGATGATATTATCCAATCCACTCCAACAATCAGTAGCTATTGAGAAATCTGATGGTGTAGAAAAATATCAATTAAGATGTTGGAGACTATCATTTCCTGCAGCAGCGACAAACAATCACGAAAAACTTCTGATTGCTGCATATAAAGCTGGATCATCTGCATCTTGACAGGTTGCACCTCATCATCATCGACTCGCATTGATTATTTTAGCTCCATTATTTTTAGCAAAATTGATTCATCTGATGATTTCATTCGTATATAATGCATTTCAGGTTCATGCTCTGATAGCCATGATCTTGGCATTCGGATTGATTCCAACAACTCCAGTAGAGTTGTTTATTTGGGCACCGATGATTCAAGCGACATGAGTACCATGGTCATCACTGCCATTGGGAGAAGGATCAACATTATTATCATCATAGTCATATCCGCCAAGACATCATCACAAGAAAGATCAAGTATCACTAAGACATGATACTCCGCTCCGCATCTGATTGACCAAATCGGTATGGGTATAATTGGTTCCGACATCAATGACTGCGACTATCGTTCAGGTAGTATTGGGATTGCTATTTCAGGAAAAAATATCCATCGCCTGCAATCGTTTAATATCAGCACCGCTGGTTCATACGGTTCAATTTACATTTTGACCGGTATTTTCCAGTCATCGTTGCTTAGTGAATGAGGTATCATTGGGAGCAGCCATCATCAGATGATACACAAAATTAGGCTGAACATATTCTACATTAGGATCGGACTTCAATTGATTAATTTTATCAAGCACGGTCTCATGGGATTCAAGATGCATGACAGAAACATTGCTATTATCTATGGTATCAATCTGTTCCATATTTTTTCTATCGGCAAAACTATTCGCCTGCATTTTTCATCAAGAGGTTTTGAGATTAATTTTTGAAGATTTGAATTTTACGATGATCTGATCAGCAAGATAATGAGAGTTTTCTGCATAGACAAGAGAAAAAGAAAACACAAAAAACAGCACAAATATCCCACAAAATTTATATGTTTTTTTGAAACTCATACATAATGCGAACAAATAAATATTATGAAATCTGTTTGAATGCTATCGAATCTGATTTCCCTCTGCCCAACAATCGCATCATCCTCTTTTCTCTCTTGAGCATCTCCACATGCCCAGTATATGCGACAATAACAGCATATTTATTTTTTTCTTGTTTCTTGATACTAGGTACCAATCACTGAAAAACCTCTTCCAGTTTTTCAATCTTATGGAATCTTATTTTTTTGAAATTCAAAAATTTAGTGATCGTAGATTGGTAGTTAAAATATCCATAACTGAGAGGTACAAGCGTATCGACCATTGCATCCTTGAAATACCTCAGATCAAATTTTATGATTTTGTTGACCAGGATATGATTATAGGAAAGGCTCGTAAGATAATACTTCCAAAGAGGAGTTTCTTTGACTCGATATGAAAATGGAAAATGGAATTTCTTGATCGCTTTCTGATGATCATTGAGTACATATTTTTTTGCAAGATTCTTTGTTAAACTCTCTATCTCTCCAACATCCGCAAAATCACCCATATATCCCAGCTTCCCGACAAGAGAATGTTTGAAGCAATAATCTTGGAGATAGGTTGTAAACAAGAGAAGAATTCCATTTTTTTTACCATTCACTAAACAATGTAATTCATAGACCGGAGGTACAATAATTGTATCAACACCTTGTTGAGTCAGGTACTCAATCCCCTGCTCTACACACGCTAATGATTGTTCAAAAGTCTTATCGCCATACGGCCAATGTAAAAAATCGTAATACACGATATATTCATGATCGTATTTCGACAAGAATTTGAAAAGGGTCAGCGATTCTGATCCAGAAGTGATTATTCATATCTTCATGAGATAGTTTTTTTTAAGTAAATATATTTAACCAGATATCGATCTAATGCAGCCATAGTAGTGGATTTTGCGATATTATCTATGATATCCACTTGCGCTTTGAGAAGCGCAGCATAAGCATTAATCTCTGGAGTAGCAAATCCGCTCAGTGTAAGTGTATTAATAGTAAGCAATGATTTTTGCAGATTGATCTTGTAGGGAGTGATGGTAAGAACAAATCATTGAACAGATTTTTTGACGAGATTTGATTCGAAAGCATTCATATTGTCAATGATGCCTTTTCTAGCAGCCTGTAACTTATCAAGCGTCGCGAGTTTATCTTTTTTTACGGTTGATCGATACTCTATATCCTTGTGTCTATTGAGATAGATCTGTATGGTCATGAGATCTTTAGCGGTCTGGATGATAATACCTTCCAATGATGCGATAGTATCGCTGCATTTATAAAACGAATCAGTTTTTTTGAGCGAAATAACGACCTCATTTTTTCTTACCTGACAAAAAAATCATTCTGACAGATTCGCGCTCGCGGTTCAGAGTTCCAACAACAACAGTACTGCTACAACTACAATTTTTCTCATAACCCACGCTCAAATAAAATATATTATACGATTTGATTGATCAGTTTTTTGACTCCCAACCAAAAATAAGTATCTGGATATTTACCGGTTTGGATTGCAGCATTAAGCTCTATCAGATGGCTATAGAATGTTTCTATATTTTTTTTGTTGACTTTCAATGCTCAGATTTCCGCATATGCATTCTTCACCTGCCAAGGATTCATCTTGAGGAATCCAGCGATAGTTTTGCTATCTTTGACTCCGCTTTCATCCAGATCAATCATAAAGATATTGAATTTCGTAGCTCGATAGAGCATTCCGACAAATTGATTTCGATCTGCTCCTCATTCCTGGATTTTTTCTAAGATATGCATCGCTTTCCTCTGATCAGTGAACAATGCCTTGAGCAGCAAGAAAGAATCAGTCTCCACCTGTCCAAAAACGATATAATCAATCATAGCTTCATCGATGGTTTTTTTGTCTTTGACGGTAGCCCAAGTTCTCAGTTTATCACATTCAGACCACACACGATAGAGATCTGATCCTACTTTGGTGAGCAGATAATGAATCGTAGGATGATCGATAGTGAAAGCTTTGAGCTCCTCTTTTACAAACCCTTCTAAATCATTAGTTCTCATCTGATTGAACTCTTTGATATTAGCATTTTTTTCTAGGAATTTATAGAGTCTCAATCTTTTATCTGGTGTAGAGCTGATAAATACCAATAAGGAATCATCAGGGATTTTTCATTCAGCTTTAATAAAAGCTTCTACGAAATGAGTAAGTTCATTATTTTTATCTTCACCAAGCTTTGTCAAAGCATCAAGCGGTAACCCATTAATCAGAATAAGCTTTTTTGTAGTAAAAAGTCCGCTGCTGTAGATCGACTGTTTTATCTGTCATATATCTAAATTATCTAAGCTAAATTGAAATATGCTATCCGGCCCGAATTTATTGAGAAAATTTTCCCTTCGTCTATGGAGTTCTTTATCGAGGAGATAGGTCTCCTGCCCAGTAAATAAGTATATATTTGTAAGCATTGCCAGGAAAAATAGGCCAATAAAATAAAGTAAGCCAATGGTAGGTATTTGAGAGAAGAATTCAAATATAAAAAGAAACAAGAAAATACAATTTTTTTATATGTAAATTTTTGACAAATAGAAAATTTTAAATATAATAGATAATATATTTTAAAATTTAAGAGGTCAATCATGACCAAAACATGTATAAAAACAAAAAAAATCATTAATAACATCCATAAAAACAAACAACAATATGGACTATGAATTTTCTGATCGTTTGCCGTCATCAAGATGATCGCTTTGTTTGCGGGATTTTTCTGAGCGATTGCGCTTATCGGCAATCATACCCAAGCTGCTTATGAAACTTTTTGTAATGATAATTTATGAAGTCTGGATATTCCTGTAGCAGAATGCGAAGCCTTAGTTAATCTCTACAATAGCACTGATGGAGCATCATGGTATAATAATTATCGTTGGTGAACTTCAACTACAATTTGTAATAATAGTAGCGCTGGTTGGAATGGAATTACTTGTAATTTTTGATCTCCTAGACATGTAACGCGTATTATTTTAAATAGCAATAACCTTTCATGAAGCATACCTTCTCTAAGCACATTAACTTATATGCAATATATTTGGTTACAGAATAATCAGCTCACAAGTATTGCTACCGATGCATTTGTTTGACTATCATCACTTTTACAGCTTGAATTAAACAACAATCTACTAACAAACATTCCTAATAATTTATTCGTTGGACTTTCCAGTCTTCAAAATCTTTGGTTAGGATATAATCAAATAACTTCTATTCCTGACAATATCACATTACTCCCTCTAGTAAATAGCAATTGATTAACTATCGGTAACAATAAACTATGTACATGAAGTATGAATTCAACTTTTATTGCTTTTGCAAACTTAAAAGCATGAACTACTAACTGGCAAGTTTTACAAACTCCAGGCATATGTCCGCCACCTCGGATGGGTACTTTTGTTATCAACAATAATGCTGCTTCAACAACTTCTAGTACAGTTATACTCGATATGACCGCTTCTTCTGGAACGCAATATATGAATTTTTCTAATACAGGTATCAATTGACCACGAAGTAGTTGGGAAGTGTATTCTCCTACTAAAGCATGGACTCTCTTTACGGGATATGGAATAAAAACCGTACGAGCTCAATTTGATAGTAACGGTGATACAGCTACTGTAGAATGAACACTTAATGATACTATTAGTTACACAGGTACAGTTTCAACAGGTACAGTTTCAACATGTATAGAAGTATGATCATGATGACATGATGTCACGCTCTGTATCGAACCTATTGGGTACGGATATTGTGAGTATGGAAATAGTTTAGATCTTGGTACAACTTGATATTCTTCATCATCTAGAGAAATGATTTCTCCATTCAGCACCCTCAGTGGCAATACTGCTTGGTTCTGTAACGATCTTCAAGGTGCTGCTCCTCGAACATTAAATATCCAATCAAGCGATCTTCTCAATATAACTACTAATGATCCTGCACAAACCGTATCAAATACCCATATATATATCAGAAATCCTTCAGCAACAGTAATACAATGAGTATGTACTGCTAATCATTGATCATCGTCAAATCAACGAACAAGCATCAATAGTTCTACAGTCATTCTTGGTAAATCAGCAGGTTCATGAGAAGTATGTAAAGTACAAACATCTTCATTAGACTTAAAAGTAATCATACCGATATATCAAGCAATAGGTCAATATTCTGGAACGCTTACCATCACTATTCCAAATTTATAATAACTCTAGTACTATTTCAGTAGCAAAAAAATATAAAGTATATATATACGAGGTATCACCGTTTACATATTTTACTATTCATGACTTTTTTCAAAAAACTAAATAAGATACTATCTCTTCCCGTTATCTGAATCATCAGGATCTACCAATATACACTCTCGCCAGACAAGTGATTACCGTCATTTTGGCTGAAAGGCAGGATATGCTCACACGAGCCTCACTGCAGCAAATACAGCATCAATGTATTGAAAAGATATGGATTTCGGCCTGGAATGTTTTATGCTGCAGACAGAGTTTTACATTGCACGGCAAGCATGCACAAGCACTACGATCCCGCACAATATAAAATAGTATTTTTCTCTTCAGCACCCATCGGCGTACCTTTTCTTGAAGCGTTAGCGCAGGACAAAAGATTTGAAGTAGTAGGCGTAGTGACGCAATGCGATAAGCCATCGGGGAGATGAATGGAAATGTCAGAAAATATAATCAAGAAAGAAGCGAAAAAACTTTTTGCCTGATGCTCTGAAAATTTTATTGCCACTCCAACGAAATTAAATCCTGAAAAACCTGCCCCGTTCGGAGCAACGGGGTCCGAAGAAGGAAAAAAATTCGCAGAACGACTCAAAGAAAAAGAACCCGATATGATAGTGGTTATCGCCTATGGAAAGATCATTCCACAATCAATACTTGATATCCCAAAGATCGCACCTATCAATATCCATGGATCATTACTGCCTAAATACCGCGGCGCATCACCTATCCAAACAACATTATTAAATAATGATAAAGAAACCGGGATCACCATCATGAAGATGGATGCAACTATGGACACGGGAAATATGATCGATATATTAAGATTTAGAATTCCATTTGAACGGACAACAAAAGAATTGATAGAGGAGATGATGAAAATAGGACCGAAATTTTTGAACACCACGCTACGAAAATACGGGAAAAAATTATTAGGAGAAGTACCTCAACAAGAGCATAAAGCGACCTATTGTGGAAAAATAGAAAAAGAATCCTGACTAATCGATCCACGATCCGATTCCATCACCACGATTTATAATAAATATCGTGCATTCGCACTTCGACCAAAAATATACTTTAGCTTAAAGCCCAAAGCGGAAAGCGGAAAGCCAATAAGAGTAATCATAGAACATTTAAAACTCAATGAGCCGCTCTACAACAGCAATGATGAAGTGCCTTTATTCAAAGGGAAAGAATTACATCCAGCAGTAATTGATATCCAGCTTAAACCCGAAGGGAAAAAAACGATGTCGCGAAAAGAATTCTTGAATTGATACATGAAATAATTACACTACCAATAAACAAACACATATTTTTACTATTTATCAAGCAAAAAATGCTATTTGATTTTCAAGCATTTGTTGAAGAACTCAGAGAAAAACCTGAAAAAAAACAGATCGTAGAAAAATACGAAAGTCTGTTTGGTCCTGTTCAAGGCGACATCAAAGATCAGATTTGGTATACGGAATATCTTTCAAGATTTGAACCGCTTCCTTACGAAACTCCTGAAGAACTCAAAAATGACTTCGACCGAGACCTCTTGGAACAACTAGTTATCGGGTCATTCAGCAGTGATTACGAACTCAAAAAAGAAGAAGGCAAAGATAATAAAGAGCTCTACATCGCAGTAAAAAGCGGAGATCAAAGCGTAGTAAAAACGATATCTGAATTACGATCATTTCAGATCCTCAGATTATACGAGATCTATATCGAAGAACAGATGAACCTTCACGCCCTCAAAGCTGAAGATGAAAACGAAAAAAACACCATTGATCAAGAAAGAGAGATGAGACTCAAAAGACGAGAAGCAGTTATACAAACTATGGATAGAGACGAACTCGCTCAAAAAGCAAAGAAAGAACAAGCAGGAAAAATGGAAGACCTTATGGGAAAACTCTAATCACCAAATATATTTTTGTAGAGGCGGATAATATCCGCCTTTTTTTATTATTGTAATTTCGAACCTACCTACATTAGGCAAATGAAGTGAAAAAATACATATAAAATAAAAGATTTTCTTCTCTACAAGATCTCTCGACTTCGCTCGAGATGACAATTAAAATAAGACGCCGAAACTTCTTTCTCGACCACCCCGACTTCTCGGGGATGTGAGAGTTATGCTGAGAATCAGTACACAAGAAGTTTATCCTTAGACTACGCTAAGGACCCTGACGTCGTTTTTATCCAGCGTAGCTGAATAGGAATTTTAGAAATTCCTATGTGATAAAAAAAGAGCTCGGAAAGACCGAACCCTCATGATTATGCTTTAATAAATTTTTCTTGCGGAACATACGCCACAAAGATGGATTGATTTTTATAAGAGATATCAACCACAAGCCCATGCGTAATGACCAAACGATAAGTTCTCGACATATTGCCTACAGAACATCCAAGAACCAGCCGAGTATGTGCAACAGTTTCTGCACGCGCTTCGACACCTTTTTCATTAAGCTTCAACTTGGTTAACGCTTCTGAGCTTTGGATATAAGCCTGATATAAAAGATCATCCGAACTCCAGCAGATGCCTCCAAGATGATTTTCCACCCTGCATTTTTCTTCGATACAAGGAGCGAATAATAAACCTGTTTCAAAATAACGCATATCAGTAGATGTAACCAATTCATACAAATGGTGCTCATCAGATATTTCTAAATTTTTGCTACCAAAAGCGGTAAGATCGCTCAATTGAAGGGTGATATCATTCCCCAAATCGATACTGACACTAACCTCAGAATTATCTTTCAAAGCGATAGCTACATTTTTCAAAGAATATCCTTTGATCCGCAATTCCTTTTGGGTTTTAGAATCAGAAGCAAGAATACGATAATCATTTTTTTCTGCACGATGTTTTATATCCCAAGTAGCTTTGAGATTCATGAGTGCAGCCACCACAAAAAAGATTTCCCGTTCTGTAGATTTATGAACTGACGGCTTGTCCAATTCCATCTTATTTTTTCCCCAAAATTGATCCAAAAGATGCTTATGATCATAATCAGCAACTACTTTATCAAAAAGGAGGATGTCAGAATTTACGATATCCATAGCAGGGAGATTGCAAATCATTTCATGGAAAGGAGTCTCCCCTTCAAGTTTGATAGTTCCATATTTTTGTTTGAAACCATCAACCTTTTCTTCGAAAATCTTTTGTGCAAAATTTTGGATTTCCTTAATGATATGCCCATCATTCAATGGACAATACATGATTGTTTGTGTTTTTTTTAGTGTTTCTGTTTCCATAGGTAATATTTTTTTAGTTTATTTTTTTGTTTATCTAAAATAGACCTACAGATTCCTCCTATAAAGTCAAGAATTTACGATATAGAAAATATTTACAAAGCAAACAAGAATCCAGGTATCGGTTGAGCATATGATGCATCAAGTCACACTTTCTGATTGCCGTACGATGCTTGGCTTTGGATAAAAAAACTAGTAGTAGGCAAGAGATACGCCTGTTCAAGAGGAGTAGAAATTGTCTGCAGACAGAACGATTGTTCGACAGGCGCAGTATTGGAAATCATCAGATATATCCTAAATCCATTAGATATCAGTACACTCAATCCATAATAACCAGCAAAAGCAGGATCCACTTGCATCATATAATTTTCAAAAGCGGTTTTGAATTCAGTAAGGGAAAGGGTATCCAATGATCATGATCTAAAAAACACCCCATTTTCATAAAGATCTTCACCAGATAAGATAAGCAATCCAAACGTAACCTGATCAGGAGAAGAAATATTTTTTATCTGAATTTTATCATTTTTAAAGAGATCCGCAAGGTTCTGATATTCGATTCACGTCGCGAATGTTCCAGCTACATCTCAAAGATATGCATCTCTAAATAAGGGAAGGATCAAAGAATCACCGCTTATGAGAGCAAACGGAGATTCACAGCCACTGCTCTGCCAAAATTTTTTGGAAAGCAATGAAGCGGTACCAGAAAACGAGGTTGATATGCTGCAATGAGCACCGCAAACAAAATTATCAACAACAATCTTGTCTCCCGTATGGAGAGAATAATCAAATCCAACACCACGATGCTTCACTTGGACGAGTCAGAGTTCTATGCCTGCTTTTGCGAGATAATGAGCTTTATAATAAGAGGTTACAGTTGCAGATTGCTTCATCATCTGTTGAACGAACGTCATCGACAAAACACCAAGCAGCGACGATGCAAGCAAAACGAAAATAACTAATATACTGATATTTCAACGTTTATGCATTCATTACATGAATTATAAATAAATTATTTCTGTTTTTAGCTTTTAGCTTTCTGCTAAAAAAACTGCTGAAAAGGGACTACGATATGGGTAGCTCGTTGCGTACCATAATTGATGCTATATGCTTTAAAGATCATCCGAAATCCAGGAGTATTGAGACAATGCAGATAATTTTCCGTATCGCAAAGTCAGGTACCATTTAAGTATTGATCTTGTGAAGCAAAGGGAATGATCTTAAAGACCGCTTTGCTGAGCACTATTTTTTTAGTATTGATAAGTTCTACGGTCTTGCCATGCATAGCGACATACAGCGAGCATCATGATCACGCACCGGTAAGCATGTAATCAACTGCAGGATCTACACAATCTCCTGTAGTGTAGAGACTGATTTGCCCATCTTGTCAGCTGAGATATAAAATATTTGTAATTCATTTTGTATCCACCAGACTTGTCCCTAAATATTTTGTATAATCTATGCTATTTCTATCTGCAAAATTTTGAACAGTCTGTGAAATCTGAAGCAATTCTTGATAGACTTCCTTTTCTTGTTGTACGCGAAATACCATAGTTGAAATCCAGTTATATGTCCTAAGGAGCATCACAAAAAGGATACCGAGAATAACCATCACGATCAAAAGTTCCAATAGAGTAAACCCTTTTTTGAAAAGGAAAAGTCAATTTCTACGTCTCATCACTCAGAATAATTTTAAATTTTAAATTTTATTAATGATTTCCAATAAAACTTTCCAGGACCACTTCTCATGTTTTTGTCCCTTTACTATAGAGGACATGCGATTCTATTTTTAGGATACTCTCACGTGGCAATATAACATCTCCTTCACGCACTCCAGTAAATAAAATATATCTCGAAAAAAATGTGGGTTCAGTTCAGGTGACAGGCAAGGAAGAATACCAGAAAATTTGACTTCATCCCATATCTCCGGTAGTATAATACAATCTATTTCCACTCCAAAGCGTATTGAAATTTGTGCCTGCATCTACAGGGAGAGAATACGTATAAACTGAAGGATCAAACGATATCTGCAAAACTTTATGATCATCCATTCATGAAGAGAAATACCAAGCGCAGATTTTTTCAGGATCAATAGTATTTCGATCCCCTGTTTTCAAATTCGCTTGCAAAACACAATCCCATGGCAACGATTTGCCGAGATTGGAATCTCTCATATTATAGACAAGTTCTATTCATTCTTTAGCAAGAAAAGTAGCAGTAGTGCGAGATTGAGTGATATCCAAAGTCACAAGATTTTGTATAATCAAACGCAAAACCGCAAGCACTCCAATAGCAAAAACCGTGATAGCGATTATCACTTCTATAAGAGTAAATGCAGACTTCCTTTTCATATAAATTTATGAAGTATTAAAAGATTATTAAGATTAAAAGATTATTAAGATTAATTTTTTAATCTTTTAATCTTTTAATCTTTTAATTTTTTAATTACATTTCATTTCTATCAGTTTACAGGTTTCCGACTTAATTTCAAAACAATATTGCTTTCCATTTTGCGGAACATAAAATTGGAACGAGAATATATTTCCTGTGATACCTTGCGACATAAAAGTACATCACAGCATATACGGAACCAATTGAATCTGAGCACTGCTAGTTTTTTGCGAATCCAACATAAGTTCACGAAAAGTGACTGCAGCAAGATTCGGTTCTTGTACAACAGGATCAGAATCTGTTTGGTATCGGATCCCCGTATCAAAATGTATGGTCAAAAATTTATATTGTTTTTCATTACGATAACTTGATGTCATATTTTGGTTATAAAGTTCGTTATAATAGCCGACAAAATCTTCTTTGAGTGATTGCGCTTTGAGATCGACGATATGACCAGACCCGAATCTCATCGTAGCGGTCATCAAGATACCGATGACTACCAAGACGATAACAATCTCTATAAGCGTAAACCCTTTTTTCATAGAAGAAAACAAAAATAAATAGTACAGCTACTGTAGTGATTGGAACAAAAGTTTCAACAAGATATCAAGTAACAAGAGCAGATAATACATATTATGAAACTAGGAGATCAGAAAACCAAAAAGATTTGATTTCAGAAGTTTTTTGACTATATATAGACCTATACCAGAGGTATATATTTACATCAATATTGATAGATGAAAAAAGAAGCGACAAAATCATTGATTGCTTTAAAAAAAGCAAGGACTTCATTGGATAAGATCATTTCGATGATAGAAAAAGATCAATATTGCATCAAAGTGATCCAACAAAATCTAGCCGTAATAGGATTGATAAAATCAGTTAATCTCTCATTATTGGAATGACATTTATGATGTTGTTTTGTTGATGCGGTAAAATGAAACGATAAAAAAAGAATGAATGAAATGATACAAGAAGTGTTGACAATAGTCAAAACAGCACAGAACAAATAATAATTTTATGGAGATATATCACATGAAAAGGATTATATGATCAGTGATGATTGTAATATATATGTTTACTGCAAGCTCTCTCGTACATGGAAGCACGATGGGAATTTTTGATAATCAGAAAATGGGTACTGATCATTGTCATACCACTTCTCATCCTTGAACACATAAGGAGTCATCAAATACGATGAATTGTTGCGAATTATTCACTTCATACCAATATTCTGGAACAAGAATTGATTTTGAGCACCAGATAAAGATATTTTGAAACGATCACAGCCTCCGCTATCAATTTAAATGCCCTCACATACAAACTTCTACAATTTCCAAGCTACTTATTGGATTCAGTCCCTGACAGAACACACGCAGCAAATATAATTGATTCGCTGATCTTTTTGGTATTATCGTACATTTAAGTTAATTTTTTCATTGTCACTATAATAATAGAATATATCTTTTATAGTTCTTAATTTTATAAAAAAATGGAAAAAATAACCTTTCATGTTACAGGGATGCACTGCAACTCATGTAAACTATTATTGGAAAATGCTATCGGTGATATACAAAATGTGGCGCATGTGGATGCGAACGTCAAACAGGGAACAGTCATAGTTTGATATAACAAACATGTACCAAACCAAGATGATATCATCAAAATAATACAAGAATCCGGATATAAAGCCGTTGATCAGAAGATATATCATCCCTGGTTGAGTACGAATATCAAAGACTATAAGATCGTTTTATTGAGTTTCATCTGATTCTGATTATTGTATCTCATTTTAAATGAAACAGGAATCCTGAATTTTGATCTCAAGAACACCTCGCAATGATTATGATTAGTGCTCTTGATCGGATTGACTGCAGGATTTTCAAGCTGTATAGCCGTAGTATGAGGATTAATCTTCGCAATATCGGCAAAATGGAATCAACGTGATGAAAATCTTTCATTCAAACAAAAAATAGTTCCTCATCTTCGATTTAATCTGGGAAGAGTGATCTGATTTGGAATCCTTTGATGAATATTAGGAGCATTTGGATCTATCATCAGTTTATCGCCGTTTACTATGGCAGTAATAACCATGCTTATCGGAATCGTGATGTTGATGCTTGGAGTGAATCTAAGTAATATATCACCAAGAATAAGTACGATGTCTATCACGCTTCCTACAGGAAAATTATTCAGCAAAAAAGAGACAGACATCATTGATGCAAAATGAAAAGAGACCAACTTCTGAAAATATGCAAAAACATTTGGAAGCGGCGTGATAACGTTCTTCTTGCCTTGCGGATTTACATTTGCGATGCAGATGTACGCTATCGGGACATGAAATTTCCGGATGGGAATGGCGGTGATGGCATTATTTGCTATCGGCACTTTACCAGGGCTATTGAGCATTGGAAGCTTAACAAGCATTTTCAAAGGTAAGGCTGCAAAGATCGCATATCAAGCAATCGGAGTATTAGTGATTTTATTTGGAGTATATAACTTCTCGCGCGGATATGATGTCGTAAAAACAAAATTCTATACACCGACAATCACCGCACAGCAACAAACCACCTTACAAAACCAGAACGTAGAAACTATCAATATGCTCTATAGCGACACGGGATTGAGACCAGCTTTGATCAACTTAGAGCTTGGAAAAAAATACAGAATCATCATCGACATACAAACAGATATCTATGGATGTATGAATACTATATATCTTCCAGGATTGGATGAGAATTACCAAGACATCAAAAGAGGCAGCAAAGCGGAATTTGATTTCACCACTACAAGAGCAGGAACCTACGAATTTGTCTGTGCTACAATGGGCATGTCTCATGGAGCAAAGATAGTCGTACAATAATCTTTTTAACTTTTTATTATGAAACATCATGAAAAACAACAAGAAACTATTTGTTTTAGCAGCAGCAAGTCTTGTTTTAATAACAACGACATTAGCAGGATGCTCTTCTCAAGAGACAAAAAATACAGAAAGATGAGAACAAAGCACATTCGCTGCAACTACGGGTCCAGTAAAAGAATTTAGCATGACATCATTCACTAAAATTCTCAGCGGACAATATTTTCCTCAATATTCTCTCAAAGAGATAACTGTAAAGAAAGGCGATAAAGTGAAAATAAAGATCACCGCAACTAGCGGAATGCATGATTTCAATATCGATGAATTTGATGTTTCTGCCGAGACACCCTTAAACAAGGAAACAGTTGTAGAATTTGTTGCGGACAAAGCAGGTACATTTATTTACTACTGTTCCAAGCCTGGACATAGAAAAAATGGGCATTGGGGAACATTGATAGTTATAAAATAAATTATTTTAACTTTTAAAAAACTGATATTATGACACATCAAGAACATAAACAACAACATGCACATCATCAACATAACACACATAAAACACCAAAAAAAAATAATACATTTGGATTAATCATAACAATAATCGCAATTATACTTGTCGCTGGAATAGCTCTTTCTTACTATAATAATAGATGGAATAGATTTACTGCAAGAAACCTCTATGTTCCCAATGGAACAACTTCATGTGCTATAGGAAACACCAATGGTTGAGGTGGATGTGGTGGATGAAATAGTTGCTGAGGAGGATGATGTGGCGGATGATCATGTGGATGATGAGGGGGTGGATGCGGTTGAAGCAAAACATCAACAACTGCTCCAGTGATTCCAACGACAGTTAGTTCAACCAATTCAGAAGCTATCAGTGTAGATTATACAGACAATGAAATTGTTCCGGCAGTAATAAATCTTCAGGCAGGAAAAAAATATACTATTACTATGACTATGAATCACGATCCTCGCGGATGTATGAATACCATCCTTCTTCAAGGACTAGATGAAAGAGTACAACCTGTCCAAAGAGGGACAACACTGACATTTAATGTAGATGCAACCACTCCTGGAACGTACAGATTCGTTTGTGGATCAATGGGAATGTCGCACGGAGCGCAAGTAGTTATCCAGTAAAATAAAATAAGAAAGATAGCAGGTGCTTCCCCAAAGGAAGCACTTGCATAAATACCCAGAATTTCCAATAAAAAAACATTTGCATTTAATTTTTTTTTGGATATACTGTACCTATACCATAGGTACTGGTAGAAAAATTTAATTATAAAATTTTACATTTTAATCTTATTATCATGACACAAACAACCGTAAAAGTTCCACAGATCCATTGTCCTTCTTGTGACGCGCTCATCAAGATGTGATTAAAAAAATTATCTGGCGTGAAAAATGTATCAGTAAGCGGGAAATCAGTAACTATAGAACACGATAGCAGCGTAGACAAAAGCAAAATAGTGAAAAATATCAAAGATACAACTTGATATTCAGCTTCTTAAGCTATAGCACAATAGTAAATATTTGCTAAAATAAATTTTTCGATTATACTTAGAGAGTGTATAGTATTTTTTAAATCTTAATACCTATGCCTATGACTAATTTACTTTTATCTATACCCAAGATTCATTGTCCATCTTGTGAAAAACTCATAAAAGCAAGTCTTGGAGATATCCCATGAATCAAATCAATAGTTGTCTCCTTACCTAAAAAGGAAGTAAAGATTATATATAACGAATGAAAAATAACGAAAGATGAAATCATCAGTAGTATTGTTGATGGAACGGGGTATGAAGTGCAAGAAAAATGAAAACCTTCTACAACTCCAAAGGCTCCGGCACAATGTCCGATAGTTCTACCTGATACGACAAAAGAAGATCATAGCGGACATATGATGGAAGGAACAAAAATGGTTTCGATAGATATCGAAGGCATGCATTGTACCAGCTGCGCTCTGCTTATAGAAAAATCACTTAAAAAAGTGCCAGGAGTATCACAAGCTAACGTCAATTTTGCTGCATCACAAGGGATGGTAAAGATGGACCCGAGTCAAGCGACAGGACAAGATCTTATAAAAGCGATAGAGAATGCGTGATATAAAGGAATGATCATCGATGAAAAACACAAAATAAATGAGGTAGATAAAAGAGCAAAAGAAACCAGACATCGATTTTTGAATTTCGTATCAGCTGTAGTATTGAGTATCCCTATGCTGATATTTATGGGATATGATTTCATACCATGACTTCCGTGAGCAAGGATAATAATGCCATGGACAGCGCTTATATCTTTGATATTGACCATCCCTATCCTATTTGGGATCGGTGCAGAATTCTTCAAATGAGCATGGTCCGCACTAAAAATGAAAACCTTTAATATGTATTCATTGATTGCGATAGGAACTTGAGTCGCATTTATCTACAGTCTCTACAATCTTTTTTTATTTCTTTATCAGACGTGATCTCTCATCGGATTAGATGGAGAGAAGATTCCGAATATTTATTTCGAAGTCGCAGGACTTTTGATCATGTTCGTGACTTTAGGAAAATTTTTGGAAGCAAAAGCGAAAGGATCGACATCCCAAGCGATAGCTAGGCTCATGTGACTCGCACCCAAAACCGCTAAAGTGAAAAAATGAAATATTGTCGTAGATATCCCTATCGAACAAGTACAAAAATGAGATATCGTAATCGTAAAACCAGGAGAAAAGATTCCCGTTGATGGAACATTGATATCCGGTCATTCAAGCGTAGATGAGTCTATGTTGACCTGAGAAAGCATCCCCGTAGAAAAATGAATAGGAGCTAAAGTCTATGGATGAACCGTAAATAAGTTAGGAAGTTTCGAACTGCAAGCAACCAAAATAGGAGATGAAACGGCACTTGCACAGATTATCAGATTGATTGAAGAAGCACAATGATCCAAAGCGCCTATTCAATGATTCGCCGACAAGATATCAGCTATCTTTGTACCGACAGTAATCCTCTTGGCTCTGCTTACTTTTTGTATCCGATTTTTTATTGTCGGAGCAGGATTTGAATCTTCATTATTATATTTCGCCGCAGTGATCGTGATCGCCTGCCCGTGCGCACTTGGACTAGCTACACCGACAGCGTTGATGGTAGGTACAGGAAGATGAGCAGAACAAGGGATACTAATCAAAGGATGAGAACCCTTGGAAACGCTTTGCAAAGTAGATACAATTATATTTGATAAGACATGAACAATAACTGAATGAAAACCACAGGTGACTGATATCATCTCCGTCAATGATTACGATGAAGATGAGATTATCCAGATCGCGATAGGATTAGAAGCGAAATCTGAACATCCCTTAGCGGAAGCCATTGTAAATTATGGTAAGGAACAGAAAATGAAATTACTGCATACCATCACAAATTTCCAAGCTGAACCTGGAAAATGAGTAAGATGAGATATTTGAAAAAAGACCTATCTCTTTGGAACCAAAGCTTTGCTTGCAGAATATCATATCCCTATCATCGAACAGACTATGATAGACCAACTAGAATCAGAATGAAAAACCGTAATGCTGCTTGCTACCAAGCAAGAGATGCTGGGAATCGTAGCTGTAGCCGACACGATAAAAGAAAGTTCTATAAAAGCGATACAAAATCTCAGAAAAGCAGGAATACAAGTATATATGATTACAGGCGACAACCAAAGGACAGCACAAGCAATCGCTCATCAAGTAGGGATCGATAACATCATGGCGCAGGTATTGCCTGAACACAAAGCACTCAAAGTAAAAGAACTTCAAGATCAAGGACATGTGGTAGCTATGGTAGGAGATGGAATCAATGACTCCCCTGCATTGACGCAGGCCGATGTAGGTATCGTGATGTGATCAGGAGCTGATGTAGCGATGGAAGCAGGAGGTGTAGTAATCATGAAAAACGATCTGAATGATGTATTGACAGCAATCAAATTAAGCAAAGCGACGGTAGGAAAGATCAAACAGAATATGTTCTTCGCATTATTTTATAATACATTATGAATACCTATCGCCGGTGGGATTCTCGCAAAATACTGATTAACGCTTAAACCAGAATTTGCATGATTGGCGATGGCGATGAGTTCGGTATCAGTAGTACTCAATTCGCTGCTTCTTAAATTCTTTAATCCAAAAAAGATAAACTGGATATCAGTGTTCGCACCAGCGATTATGACCATAGTATTTGTAAGTTTCTTTTGGAATTTTGCAAAACTTGGAGGAACGAATACCGCATTTCTGAATACGCAGAATATTGTAGGGCTTCAAACAGATATCAATAGTTTTTTGATCGACAATCCAAATAAATTATGATTTACAGCAGGTGGCGTACCCAAGCTATTCATAGGCAGCGATACTATCTTATCTGAACTTGCATTAGCTAATGGTACAGGGATATTCAATCCTGATGAAGCAGAAATAATTATCGGATACAAGGAAGCGCAGATGATGAGAGCCGAATGATTATTTAAAAATGTAGGAGCTACCTTGTCATGATTTTTTGGACTAGGAAAAGTAAAGATCATCTGAATACTTTCGCCGACCAATACCTTCTTGGATGAAGTTCATATCATAAATCTTAGAGGATTCAAATATCTTAATGCAAAACAATCACTCAGGATTTCTCAGACTCCATATGAAGAATTAGAACTCTATTATTACTATGACAAAAATAACATCCCACTCAAATTCAGAAATGTATTCAATCCTAAAAAATTGATCTATACGATAGACGGCAAGGACTATTGAGCTGCATATTTTGGATACGATGAGAATCAAAAGATGGTATCTGATGGTGATTTCAAGAAAAAATTTGATACCCTGGAAGAAGGATGAATGGAGGTGATTGTTGCTGGATTTTTGAAAAAGACCTATACGATTTTGGATATGATCCACTTCTTACCCAAAAAATAAAAATAAATAAATTATTATTGTAGGGGCGGATACCATCCGCCTTTTTTTTAAAAAAAACCAACATCATTCATTATTCATTATTCATTATTCATTATTCATCATTCATCATCCATTATTCATCATTCATCATCCATTATTCATTATTCATCATTCATTATTCATTATTCATCATTCATTATATATTATATTCCTGCTCCTTGCATGATTTGGAAGATGAGTCCAAAGATTCCCAAGGCAATGACTACCACGATACCTCAAATAAAGATTAGCATGACAGGTTCGATTATCTTTGATGAACGAGTGATCATCATATCAAGATCCTCCTCGTACATCTTGAGAACATTATCCAAGGAAAGTGAAAGATTCGCAGTTTCTTCACCGACCTTGACCATTACTGCGACATCGGAAGGAATCAAGTCAGTTTCATATTGTAGAGTGCTATAAATAGTTTCTCATTTTCACAATCACCCAATAACACGTTCAATCATATCTTGATATACAGGGATGCCGAGGATATCCCTCAACAAAGTGAAAGTTTGGATATAATTCATACCGGCAGCCATCATCAATTTTGTATACCTGCAAAATTTGACAAGATAGAAATATTTAGTCATCTTACCGATCAGTGGAATATTTAGCAGGATATTGAACCACGATTCCTTACCGAATTCAGTTGAAAAGAATACTCATCACACTAACGATAATCATGCAAGTGCAACAAGGATAGCTTTCCATTGCATTTGAAAGAATACGGAAATATCTCTCAGCGCCCTGGTGATCCATGGCAATTGAAGATTTTGAAATCCTTCAGCTATCGAAAAGATATTAGGCAACACAAGCAAAAACAAAGCCAATATTGCTACTATAGCTACGACTATCATGATTGCAGGATACAGTAACGCACCGATATACTTATTCTTCATATCTCTAATATACACATATTCACTAGACAAAGACTGAAGAATCATAGGAAGATTTCCTGACATTTCTCCTGCTTTGACGATGGTATAATCTCATTGATCGAAATAATCCGGCAACCTATTGAGTGCATAAGAAAAGCTTTTTCCTCTACGAAGGAAAGCCAAGACATTTTTTGAGATCTCTTTGAGTGCATAGTTATCAGAGCTTTGACCAATGATATTCATAGATTCTACAAGAGAGATTCCTCCATTCAACAAATATGCGACTTCTTTGAAAAACAAAATTTTATCCTTGGTTCAGAAATTTCCTCTATCCAAAGACTGCAGACTAGAGACGATGATACCATCAATCGGCCCTGGCGTATATTCATGTATATTTTGTTTTTCTTTGTCTGTCATAAACTGAAAGATAAAATAAATGATTAAGATGTAATGAATAGTAATTACACGAAGTATATTACGCGAGTGTAACGAGCTTATTACATGTATTCTTATTACACCGAAGGTTCATTACAAATCATTAATCTGTATAATAATAAGCATTCAAGCTGATATCAACTTTTTGTTGAGTAGCATAGTTGGCGATATCATAATTCACGGTATCGATTTTGTATAATACACGATAATTAGGATCAGGGAGAACTCTCTTTTCTACATTGTCGATAAAAGAAAGGAGCGCGTCTTTGTTATCAAACGTAATGTTTAATTGGAGTGGTACGTAGGATAAGTTTCAGAAAAATGATTTTGGATCTCCGATAGATATTTTATTGATGAGTCCATTTTTAGTTTGAGTGACAGGATCTCTGAGCAAGTATTCATCGATATTGGCAAGCAGGATTTTTTCATTGATGAACATCTTAGGATCCGTCAGATTATTGAGTTGGATGTACGATCTTGCAAAAGAAAAATTAGTTCTCAAAGCCGGATCTATAGCAGCACAATTGGTTCTATTATTGAGACATGAGATGATATCATTTTGTTGTGTTTCAATTTTTTGGATCAATTTTTGATCAGCTTCAGATTGTAATTTCTTAGTTTGAAAGCTAGAAATCTGCAAATTAATATCACCGACTTGGGTTTGAGTCGTTTGGAAACTATCCCATGCCGGCAAAATAATATTGTTGCCGAAAATAATAAGCACAAGCAAAAGCACTATAAAATAAATCCTATATCTGATACTCACGACTCTTGAAGTGGTGATCAATACCTGATTATCTTCTGCGAGCGCATCGATTTTGGTGGATTTGGACGGTTGCTGCTCACCAAGCAATCTATCAATTATTTGATTGTCCTGTTGTTGTTCCTGCATCGTTGATAACGTTAGCTTCTAAAACGAATTCATAATAATTATTATCACCTACCCTATCATAGGTCTGGATACGGATATTTTTGACAAAATCCAAACTAGAGAATTTATCCATAAGTGAATGGATGCCTTTTTCCGGATTAGAATAATACAAAAATAATAAGTTTGAAACCTGGCCTTTGAGTGTAATTTTATCTAGACTGACATTAAAATCAGAAAGTGTGACAACACCCGTTGAATTCGTATTTACATTTTTTATATCTTCAAGCATTGCAATCACCTTGGTAATATGATCAGACCAGGGCATACTTGTCTGTTTTGATTCAAGGATTTTTACTGCTTGGAGTTTGTTATATCCGCTAAGCAATTTATAGCTATCAAGCTCTTTGGTTTGTTGTTCAAGAAGCATCTGTTTATCAGTAATATTTTGATTCATCAAAAACATATCGACTTTGATATAGCCGAAAGTAGCCAAAGATAAGCCAAAAATAACAAGCAATATTTGAAAGTATATTTTCCATCTGGAATGAAATTTGTTTGTAGCCATAGATATAAGTAACATATAAAATCGTATCTATTGTATCTTAATTATATTCACAATTCTGTTTTTTTTCAAATCAAAGCATCCAACACCCGCTTCTTTTCCTCCATAAACAAAGAAAAAATGTAATATAGTTGACATTTGATAGTAAATATATATTATATCAGTCAAACAAAACAAAAAAAACCTATGAAAAGAAAACATTTTTTGGCAATACTAGCAAGTATGCTAGTGATTGTCAGCACAGCACAAAAACTTGATAATTGGTCGATAAACCCATTTCAAGCGAGTCTTGATACATTAGAAATGAAATATCAAGCAACCAAAGCTTTGGTTGATTCTCTCGAAAAAATAGCAATTCAGGAAGCAAAAAAAAATCCTGATCGCATGGTTCTTTCAGAAAAGTATGAATACTTCAGTATGTTAGATTCGGAATTACAAAACATTTACATGTACATCCAAAGATCAGACAATCATGCTATCATTGAAAGTAAAATCCGCAGAATTGAAGAAATCGCCAAAAGTGCAAAAGAAATGCAAAAGTAATAATAAACAATCTAAAAAAACAAAAAAAATGGGAACAATCACCACATCACAAGCAGCAAAAAATCTGAAAAAAAGTTTTTCGGAAGCTTCCGAAGAAGAATTCGAAGCTCTAACATTCGGAGACCTAAAAGTAGGAGAATCATTCATCGGATTCCCTCTTCCTGGAGACAATTCCGGGCATGGAGGATTCAAAGGAACCAGCCGGATATTTCTCAAAACCACAGAAAAAGTAGAAGAAGCAAAACCCGGAATGCCCTATTCCAAAGAAGTCCCTCATGGAGGTGCAACAACTATCAACAAAAAGAGCGAGGAAGATCATTTTCCTCATTCAATGGTAGTACTCAGAGTAAAATAACAAACAACTATCACAAGAATCCCCCGGTCTTTCCGAGGGATTTTTTTATATGTAAAGGCTATATCTTCACAAAAAATAGATTTGACATTTATAAGAAAATATATATAAGTAAAAAATAAAACAAAAAAAAATGAAAAAATTTTATACAGCAACTATAATTATTCTTGGAATAATTAGTGTACAACAGGTACATGCACAAGAAGCCGATTCACTTATGTTAATAGATAAGGCAACCATAAGTGAAGTCCAAAGATTAGTCATTGACACTCAAAAACAATTAAAAGACAATCCTGGCACATCGCTTTCAAGAGAAAATCAACTTTATGTATTAGAACTCTTTTCAGAGATGATAAGGGTAACACTATCTTTTTATCCAGATTCAAAAACAAATCAGGTAATCATAAGCAAAGATGTTGAATTGCAAATGAAAGAAGATATTAGAAAGGCACTTGATAAAAAATTAAAAGAAAAAAAATGAACTTAAATGTATTAATCAGATCCCTCGGTCTTTCCGAGGGATTTTTTTATTTAAAAAATTATATTCCAACAATCTCCAACTCAGCTCAATATAGTTTCTTCATCTCCTCAAGCACATCCCCCACTTTATACCTCGGATCCTGCTGATTAGCATAATACCACTTGTGAGGATCGACAAAAATTATTTTTTTTAGGTCATGAAAATCCTGGAATATTTCAGCATAAGTACATACTATGACTGATTTCATTCACTTTTTGATTTCCCATCGATGCACATCCTTTTGTTTCTCGGTATCACTCGCTAACAATGTTACAATATTTGGTCATTTCATCGTTTCATCGTTTGGTCGTTGATTAAACATCGTCCAGAGATCAGGAAATACAATCAACGTCTGTCATTCTTGAGAACAGGAAAAAGGAAAAAGGGACAAGAAACAAGGAATTTCACCTTTTACCTTTCACCTTTTACCTTGTACCTGAGTTTCACGCTCAAGAAGTTTTTCAATATCATTCGTCACAAAAAGCCTAACCACAGATTTATAAGTCGTATAGTACGTTTCCACCATCCGATGAAAAAGGTTTAGAGTCGGTTGTGTAAGAAATTCTTTGTAGATGAGTTCTGCTTGAACCGTAGTCAGATGTTGGTATTGTTCAGGAAATGAAATCGTTTCTCCCAACGCCAAAAAATATTGATTACCAAGAATCAATAAATCTCCAGGCTTCACTTTCTTCTTGCGAGTCTCTTCAGCTAGGAAACACACCTTATCAAAGCCATAAAAACGATCGAAACTATACAAATACACTACTTGAAATAACTACATAAAAAAATACACCTATCAGGTATATAGAGAATTATTTTTTCAATACAACAAAAAGCACAAAAACTTGCTTTTTATAGTAAAATATATATAATATTAGCAATATAAATGTCTCAGTTTCAACTGTATTTCCTTTGAAACTTTAGCTTATTCTCAAACAAAATGTTAAAACACGCAGAAAAACTAGGCAAAATGCTTGCCTGAGCATGATGAAAAAAAACAACACCAGCAAAGACAAGAACACCCGTTAGTGATCAATCTAACAGCTATGTTTTTTTTCAGATCAAACCTTTCAAAGACAACGATCGCGGCGTCAACCACCGAGATACCGTGACCAAAAATATCATCAGCCTCAAAGAGAAGAAAATAATTTTCATGATCAGTGGAAACACCTCTGATATCAGATTATTTGTAGGCGTACCCAAAGATTTCAAAAATTATTTTGAAAATACATTTTACGCAAGCTTCCCTACCTCAGATCTCACCGAGGTCAAAGTAACGCCAGTCATCCCTCAAAATAGGGATTTTCTGGTTTTTTCCAAAGAAGGGAAAATACTGACCAAAGAAGAATTCACCAGATGAGGAACCTATATGGATCCGATGAATTGAATGTTTTCGCTCTATAATTTGGTGGATCAGAATTCAAATCTTGATATATTTTTCAGTTATACTTTCGGTTTAAAAAAAACATTTGTCCAATATATGAGCGCCGTTTTTAAACGGATTCGGGAGCCGAAAAAGAAAAACGCAGATGGTACCCCAATGGAGAAACCCGTAGAAGAGAAGCCAGAAATATTTTGATCATTCAGTTATAAAATCACGACAAAAGATCCTTATCTCAAAGAACATGTCAAAAAAAATATCATCGCAGTATTTGCGCCTTTCATCTCTAATGGAAAGATAAAGATCAAACCATCTGAAACATTTCACGGGATGAACCACAGTCAAGCGGTAAATTTCTTTCACGTTCCAACGATGGAAAACTTCGCTAAAGGACTGGAATATACCGTCTACAGAAAATTAGCATATCCGACAAATCTCCCTACCACAAAAAATACCGATCCTAAAAAATTGACGGTCATAGGAAACACCGATTATAGAGGAGATAAAGTCACCTTTGGGATCAGAGAAGAAGATAAATTTAGGCATATGTATATTGTCGGAAAGACAGGAACAGGAAAATCGACATTCATGGAAAACTTGCTCAAAAGCGATATGGCAGCAGGTAACGGACTCGCATTATTAGATCCGCACGGAGAATTCGTCGATAATATATTGGAGCATATCCCGACAAATAGGATCAATGACGTCATCTTATTTGACGTAGGAGATACGGATTATCCTATCGGATTCAATCTCCTCCAAGGAAACAGCGAAGAAGAGAAAAACCTGATTGCATCAGGAGTAGTTTCGACATTCAAGAAACTGTTCGGTGATAGCTGGTGACCAAGATTGGAATATATTTTGAGAAATGTAGCGCTTTCGCTCGTAGAATATCCCAATGCTACCCTGATGCATATCCTCAGGATGCTCATCGATGAAAATTTCCGTACAGAAGTGATCTCTCATGTCAAAGATGCAGTAGTAACGAAATTCCGAACAACGGAATTCAACAAATGGCAGCCAAAACAGAGAGAAGAAGCGGTAGGACCAATCACCAACAAAGTCGGGCAATTTTTGTCATCTAAATTAGTAAGAAATATTTTCGGACAGCCAAGAACAAAATTAAATCTCAGAAACGCGATGGATGAAGGGAAAATCATCCTTATCAACCTGAGTAAAGGAAGAATCGGAGAAGATAACGCGAACATGATTTGATCGTTGCTCGTGACGAAATTTCAGATTGATGCCATGTCTAGAGCGAATATCGCTGCTCACTTGAGAAGACCATTCTATCTCTATATCGATGAGTTCCAGAACTTTGCATCAGAATCATTTGTAACTATCTTATCAGAAGCAAGAAAATATAAGCTCGCACTTATCGTAGCGAACCAATATACTTCACAGCTCATGGAAGAAATCAAAGACGCGATCTTCGGTAATGTAGGTACGACGATAGCATTTACGCTCGGTAAAGACGATGCGGATATGATTGCAGGACAATTCAAAGGCATGATCTGAACCAATGACCTTATTTCGTTGCCAAAATATACGGCATATACCAGACTGATGATTGACGGTATCTCATCAGATCCATTCTCAATGAAAACATTGCCTCCAATAAAATTGGGCGAATGATCACTCGAACTCATCGATAAAGTAAGAAAACAATCCAGACAAAGATATGCGATGGAAAGAGGTCAATTAGAGAAATTGATGACAGCTCGATCAAACAAGACCTTCTCAGTCCAG
>JAHFJL010000002.1:0-36988 GCA_023245855.1 bacterium | reverse complement strand
ACTTGAAGCATTGGGAGTGACTGAAGAAGAGATGGAGAATCTGCATGATCTCTTTATCGAACAGCATACTTCATATTTTACAGAATTTGCGATTGACGGTGAAGAACCGGACGCAATCATTTTCGATATAGAGCATTATTCACACAAAGCGATTTGGTATACCAAACCCAAAGGACTCACCGATCAAGCAAATCTCAAATACGAAGCAGGCAGCAAAGTCACCCTAGAAGGGAAAGATATCCCTGTACATGTTGATATCTACCAACATCAGACCATCCAGATAGAAAACAACGGAGGACCCTTGATGATATGGATAGGAAATAAGGCTGATACACTCCAGCAACTAGAAGCAATCTACAAACAAGCAGGCATTGTAAAACAAAATTATCTCAAGTTCTGTCCAAATATCGCTAAAATAGAAAAAATAAAATGATGAACTCCTACAGCAGCGCCGGCACCAGCTGCAACAACCACGACAAGTACAACATGAAAACCAGTTTGAACTCCAGTAAAATCCGTTGTCTCAGCTTCAAAACCCGCTCCAAGCACTGAAACTGAATCGAGCGAATGAGTATTCAGCATCAAAGATATCAAGATCGGAAAAGAATATGACGGATATATCAAACTTAGTTACAATTATGGAATGTTCGTTACCGTCAAAGGAGTAGAATGATTGTTGCACAAAAATTTTATTGTCGCACCAACGGGAGTAGAACGAAAAAAATTCTACAACATCGGTGATAAGATAAAGGTAATAGCCAAGGAATTTAAAGAAGTGAATGGCGAGCAGAAAGTTGTTTGGAGTCAGAAATAAAAAAAATCCCTACGGATATACCGAGAGATTTTTTCAATTATATATTTTCAAAGACCGCTAAACTATTAAGAGTGAGCGTATTCTAACAATGATACATGCTCAAAGATCTGATCGATTGCTGCTTGGATTTCCATAACAGGCAATTGGAAGGTAGTATTGAAGAAATTATTAGTAAGCAAGAATGTCTGTAAAGTATCAGAGGTTTCTTGAAGTGATCAAATGATTTTTTGGATATCAGAACCATCGCTGATGACTTTTTTGCTTAACGCTTTTTTTAGGTCTTGAAGATGATTTTTGATTTTATCTATATTGAGGACAACTCTATCAACAAATTCAGATTCTACCTTGTTTGCAGTAGTTATGCTAAAATCTGCTACAGAATCTCCACTAAGTTCAAGACATAGAGCGAGACTTGATTCAATGTTTTTACAAACACCTTCGATCTTTTGAATAAGTGCATTTACATTGCGAATTGATTCACTTGAAAGTTTAGAATTGAAGTTTTCCATAATAATAACGAATAATAAGGTAAATGATTTTCATGTAAACGCTTCAACGTTTTATGGTTGAGTCGTTTGTGTAATATAAGTATACCCCAAAACGAAGAACAAATCAAAAGAATAGTATCAGATGAAATATTTTTTGCGGTAAAATAAGAAAACACCCATTTTTGTATTTACAATCATAGTTTTTTATATTTCATTGCAAACTAACAGTTATCAAACAACGCAAAATCAACAAAAATCAGTCTCAAAAATTTGACAGGAGATTATTTCTAGATATACTTAATTAAAGAACTATTAGAAAATATAAGATTATACCCTTGTAACTTGTAACTTTCACCTTGTCCCATGTCCCTTTCACCTTTCACCTTCTACCTTATATATTATGCAAAAGACACTCCAAATAGGAACAACGCAATGGATTTATATCCAAGAACCGAATCAAGAAGATTCTATCAAAAAATTGGCTCAAGAATATGAATTTCATGAAATGATGACCAATGATCTGTTGGGAGTCAACGCACACTCCAAGATAGAAAAAAATGATAAGCATTTTTTTCTGGCGCTTACCTTCACAAAATATCAACCAGAAAAAGGAAGATATCTTTTGAATGAATTGGACGTGATCATAGGCGACAACTATATTATCACCACGACCGGATTAGAATCCACAAGTTTTAGTGATATGTTTGAAAAATTCAGCAAGGAAGCAGAAAAGATGAAAGGATCGTATAAAGCATCACCTTACTATATATTATACAGAATCATCGACTCATTTTACGATAAGACGATGAAATCGTTAGCATACTCTTCACAAAAACTCCTTGAAATCCAAAACGATATCGCCGAAAAAAAGATAGAAGACGATATTGTAAACGATCTGATCAAAGAAGATTTCAATAAGATTACTATCAGACACAATTTTCTTTCACAAAAAAATATCATTGACGACCTCATAGATCACGTAAGAGAAAACCATGAAAAACATCTCAATGTGTACTTCAATAACCTGAAAGTAAAACTTTCCAAAATCATCAATACTATCAACATTCTGACAGAAAAAAATGATTCACTGATGTCAGCATACAACACGCTCATAGGGATCAAAAATAACAATAGTGTAACAAGATTGACTTTTGTTAATGCGATTTTCATGCCATTGACCTTGATTGCGGGTATCGGAGGAATGTCCGAACGAAGCGGAATGACAGGAGGCGCAGCCAATTATCGAATATCCTATCCGCTATTTATTATATTGTGTCTCGCATTAGCAGGTATAACCTATTATCTTTTACGTAGATATTTCTTAAAGAAGTAAACACAATAAAAAAAAGAGATAGCTGTCAATTCAGCTATTTTTTTATTTTAATATATTAGAATTCGAGCCATTATTCCACCAGCGTAAAAAGTAGGTCGAGCGTATCATCCCGTAAGTCCGTTTGCCGTAAGGCAGGACTAAGGGATATGTAAATAATCATGATATACATACTCCATGATATTGCTTTTAATGGCGAAAAAAAAAGCCTTTTTGCGTACTTTTGGGGGTATGCCAAAAGTATGTCTCCGAAGGAAAAAAAATTCAATCGTTGTTAGATATTAACTATGAGTTGTTAGTTAAATTTCTTAGCACAAACATATGCACTCGTCCACGCCCATTGAAGATTAAATCCTCAAGTCTTTCAGGTAATATCGAGAGTCTCTCCCAAAAAATAAAGTCAGGGAATGATTTTAGATTGGAATGATTGATCAAGGTCTTTCAATAAAATTCATCATACGGAGACTTTCGCCTCTTGGATAGATCTCAAGGCTTTGATACGAAAATCACGGATAGTATCTCCAGGACTGAGCTTGAATTTCTGGATGACTTTTTTGCTGGTACCAGCAAGATCGAAATTGCATTGCAGAGAATATTTGGAAACATTTTGATCTATATAGAGAGTAGCATCAAAGATTATCGGACCACTGAGTCCTCGATGAGTGAACAACAAAGATCATTTTGTTGCATAGGCCACTTTATTGTTAGCATACAAAGCAAGGGTTGTCTGAACGGTATTTCACGACAACATAGAAAGATCTTCCTTAGTTTCTATGCCACACAAAGCACCATGAGGAGAAGAGATGCTAAGTCATAGCTGTTCAGCAATCTCATATGCGAACGGGCTCGCACCTATTTGCGGATATGTCATCCCTCAGCTCGCTACGATGACTTGCTTAGCCGAATACACGCCTGCAGACGTAGTGATTACAAACGTATGAGTATCAGCGATGGTCACAGAGATGACTTCGTGATTGAGCAGAAATTCAGTATCATTATTTTTTGATTGATTGACAAGAAACTCTACGATTTCTTTAGCTTTTCAGCTCTTGAGCAGCACTCTGCCATTTGCTTCGATTTTGGTTTCGATACCATGCTCATGCAAATAAGCGATCATATCTTCAGGTCCGAATTGATGAAAAAGGGACGGCAAAGATTTAAGGGATTGACCGACATAATAAAGTTCAGGATTTTGATTGAGATTAAGATTGGTGAGATTACATCTTTCTCCTCCAGAAAGCAGAACCTTAGAACCGAGTTTATCCGTCTTTTCTATAATACATTTTTTGAGCTCCTTCGGCAAAAATAAGGAACAGAATAGTCCTGAAGCACCTCATCAAATAATTAGCACATCATATACCATAAATTTAATTTTGAATTTAAAATTTAGAATGTACAATTTAAAAACATTTAATTGCTACTATTTTCAAATTTAAAATTATAAATTTCAAATTATTTTTAGAGTTTATATGGCTTTAAAACATCTTGATAAGCCTGCAAAGTGAATACATTATCGAACAGACACGCCACAGTAAGAGGTCCTATGCCCCCAGGAACGGGAGTATATGCAGCAACTTTATCTTTGATAGCTTCGATATCCACATCACCGACAGGTTTGCCGTCTTTATGCCCATATCCTACATCGATGACAATCTGTGATCTATCATCACGCAGGAAACTCGCATCGATAAGATGGATTTTACCGGTACAAGAAATGATATAATCTGACTGTTTAGTCATCGTTTTGATTTCTTCCAACGAATTATCTTGATTGAATGACGCTACGGTCGCTCCTCTTTTGATGCACTCTAGAATCAAGGGTTTGCCTACGATATTGCTTTGTCAGATAATGGATACTGTCTTTCATTTCATTGCTCAAAGATTGTAATTATCGAGCAAATAGAGGACAGCTTTTGGTGTTGCATGAGAAAAATCTATCAGATCGATTGAAGCCAAACCAGAGATTACACCGCCCAACCCATCAAGATCTTTGGTAGGCGTGATAGCAGCCAGCATATCTGTTTTATACTCCTTGAAAGTATCAGGAAGCGGTAATTGGACGATAATACCTACACAATCATCATCTTGATTGAGGTATTTGATGAGTTCCATGACCTTGAATATGGTATCATAATTCTGATTAACATAAATGCTCACATCATCATAACGAGATACCTGATTCCTATCATATTCAGCTACATGATTCTGACCAAAAACAACCACAGGCAATCCTATCGATTCTCCGTACGCTTTCTTATGTTTCACATAGGTCGCAGATGAAAAATCATCACCAAGAAAGATGATAGCTACATATGCCTTTCTATCACCGAACAATTGAGCTCTTTTCTTGATAAGATGGTCTTTGAGCTGGAGAGACAATTCTTTTCACGCTAACAGCATATCGTTTGCAAAAAATAAAAAAATATAGAGCATATATAGCAAAATTCATACAAACAACAAGATTTGTTTTCAAACGCATATTTGGCATCATTTTTCTATTTTTGGTAGAGAAAGAGGGAATATAAGCAGAAAATACGAAGACAAAATTTGCATTTTATAGGATATTAGCTATAATTATCTACAGACCGTTTAACGGTTTTAGCGAATTAAAAACGTATGAGCAACCTTCTTATACTCATTATCATAGCACTAGGATTATGGTTGATAGTATCCATCTTGATACAATCAATATTTTCTTCTATGGCAAAAACCCACAGACAGCAACAAGCGAAAAAAATAAAATATTTGCAGATCAAAATCCCGAAAAGCGTTACGACGAAGTGATGAGACGAAGGATGAGATACTATAAAAGACATGAAACAGAATCTCCAGATTATGAACCAGGTATATAAGAATTTTTATGCGATATTTGAAGATAAACGGAAACATAAGAAATTCGGAAACAATTATATCAGTATGGAAATGCTGATCGAAAAAGAGCTAATCAAGTTCATCATGGGTGTCCCGGAAGAACATGTAGAGACGATGGAAAAATTGATTTCATCATTTTATATAGGTGCAGTAGTAGATAGCATCGATCAACCTAAGCTGCTTGAAGCTGGGAAATATATGGCAGGAGGCGAATTCGTCTTAGCAAAAGACAATGCATACCCGATCAAAACATACGAAACATTTGAAGCTGATCCTATGGATAGCATACTTTCAGCATATTCCAAAGTATTTACGGACGAGAAGATGTGCCTGCAGGTGCTTATTTCTCCGCTTGATGAAAATGCGCTCAAAGAGCTCAGGAAAGAATCAAAAAAAATAAAAGAAGGAAAAAATAAATGATTTATGGGAATGCTCCTCAAAGATATCCGAAAAGGGGTTGCGGGAAGCAGCGATAAAGATGCAAACAAAGACGACGACAAGAAAAAAAACGACCTCACCCAACAACAATCATCCGATCTCGATAAAAAAGAAGACGATGAGATATTTTCAGTAAAGATCAGAGCGTTGGTGACATCGCCGGATTCGCATAGACCCGAAAGGATCATAGACGATCTTGCAAGATCATGCAGCCAATACAATTATATCGGACTCAACGCCTTAAAATTCAAAAGGACAAAAAAAATACAAACCTTTGCAAAAGAGTTTATCAACAGGTCATTCCGAACAGACAACGGCATGATAAGCAATCTCAAAAACTGGAACAGAAAGATGATTCTCAGCATCAAAGAACTCTCCTCTATCATCCATATCCCTAACGCAAAGTTCAATAGGAATCCCCGCATCAGCCGACAAAAATACAAGATCGTACCAGCACCAGACAATCTGCCGACAGAAGGCATAATGTTGGGATACAACACCTATGCAGGCATCAAAAAAGAAGTGAAAATAATGACCAATAATGACGATAGATTTAGACATATGTATATTATCGGGCAAACAGGTTCTGGAAAATCCACGCTTATGCTTACATCACTCTTGGAAGATATCAGATTAGGAAATGGATTTTGCGCAATAGATCCCCATGGAGATTTGGTAGAATTCGTTATGAAACATTATCCAAAAGAAAGAATAGATGATCTGATTTATTTTGACCTTGCGAATACCGATTATCCGATCGCCTTCAATCCATTGGATGGTACAGAAAATGACGACGAAAGAGATGTTGTGACAAGTGATCTCGTAGAGATGTTTGTTTCAATGTATGGAGAAGAGATATTCTGACCGCGTATCCAGGATTACTTCCGTAATGCATGTTTCTTATTGATGGAACAACCAGAATGAGGAACTCTTATAGATATCATGAGACTCTTTACTGATGATGCATTCGCCGAAAGCAAAATCAGAAACGTAAAAAATCCGATCATCGCTGCCCGATGGAACAAGACGTACAAGAAAATGGGAGACAGAGAAAAAGCGGAAATCATACCATTTATCCAAGCAAAATTTTGACCATTTACAACAGGTACCTATGTCAGAAATATTATCGGACAACCAACTTCATCCTTCAACTTCTTCGATGCGATGAATTCAAAGAAAGTGATTCTCGTAAATCTTTCAAAAGGTCTTGTAGGAGAAGACAACAGTAAACTGATAGGAAGGATGGTAGCGATGCAATTGAAGCTTTCAGCACTCAAAAGAGCAAGTCTCGATCCAAAAGACAGAACACCTTTTTTTCTCTACATCGATGAGTTCCAAAATTACGTATCCAAATCTATCGAAAGCATCCTATCTGAAGCCAGAAAATATAAGCTAGGACTAGTATTAGCGCATCAATATATTGATCAGCTCAACCAAAAATGATTGGGATGAGATTTAGATCTTTCCAAAACGATTTTCGGTAACGTAGGAAATTTTTTCTTTCACAAAGTATGACCTACCGATGCAGAATTTTTGGAAAAAGAGATGTGACCAGAATTTTCAGCATCAGATCTAATAAACGGAGATACCTTCAGATCTGCAGCAAAAATAGTAGTCAACAACCAACCAACTAGACCATTCAGTTTTATGACAAGAGTACCATATAATGATCCTATTTTGAATATACCAGAAAAAGTAGAAATCATGAAACAGATTTCTGCACTCAAATGGGGAACCAAGAGAGAATTGGTCGACAAAGAGATTTTCTTTAGAGTTGGGGTTTAGTAAAAGTTCAAAAGATCTCATTAAGGAGTCTATCGATTTCTACAATCTGATCTTTTACATATCAGATATCTTTATCAACAGGAAATGCTGCAAGAACTTGTTGATAGATAATTTTAGCTTTTTGGAAATATTCAGGTCATCTGAGCTCAAAAAGTTTATCAGCCTTTTCAACGAGTGAATCAAAATTCTCTGAAGTTTCAGGAAGAGAAGAAGGATTAATAAGAGGAGAAATATTGAAAGGTATAACATTTTTTTTTGTTTTCTGTGTTTGCTTCTGTAATTTTTTTTCAAGTTTTTTAAGGATTTTCTTTCTTTTTATTTCAAAAGCAAATTTAAGCTGAGTAAGGAGATTAATAGCCCAAATCCATGGAGTATTAGATTCTCTTTGAGCATCAAAGCACTCTTCTTTAAGTAAACGATTTAATTCCTCAACAACAAGAAAAACTTTTTTATCAACACTATGTTTATTCAATTGATCTGCAACAAAATCATTAATATTTTTTGGAGTGAATGTTCAACCCACACAATACAAAAGTTCTTTGAGATGGATTAGCTTATCATTCACAAATTGTACCTCAATATCAGGGACACCTTCATGATTTTTTTCAAGAGATAAAACATGAGAAAGTTCTCCAGAAACAGTATTGTTCTGTTTATTGGTAGCATGATCATTTATGAATTCACTATCATCCAATCAAAGGTTTTTTGGACTTTCCTCATTACTCATAATGCAAAAATAAATTATAAAAAAACAATAGAGAAAAATAAATCTCTATTATAATACAAAATAGAAACAAAAAGTCAAGATTATATAAAATTATATTATATTTTGTATATAGAATGAAAATTGATTTCTGTATGCTGAGACAGTAATTCAGGACTGATTTTTAAAAAATCAGCAACAAAATCGTAAATATATTTCACATGAGCAGGATGGTTAGTCTCTCCACGAATGATTTGAGGTGTTAAATAAGGAGCATCAGTCTCTAACAGCAATTGATCTAATGGAACTATGTGTAAACTTTTACGTAATTCATCAGCTTTTTTATATGTTATATTACCGCAAAAACCAAAAAACAATTTTTTAATTTTCAAATCTTGTAATATTTTAATCTGTTCTGGTCCATAGCCCCAACAATGAAAATAAATAGTCAGATCGGTATAATTTTTCAAGATTTCAAAGGTCTCAGGAAACGCATCCCTAGAATGTACAACCAATGGTAAATCAAGTTCACGAGCTAATTTGCAATGTTCAGTAAAAAGCTGTTTTTGGGTATCTAATCTTTCCAGAGATCAAGGATAATGAAGATCTATGCCGCATTCCCCGATAGCAACCACATATTTTATGTTAGCCAAGCACAAATCCTTGAGCCATTGCATTTTTGCAGGGATGTTCTGAAGTGTCATATCTCATTCCACGCACTCTAATGGATGTCGACCAAGTGTCGCTTTTACGATAATTTGAGAAAGAGGGCTTCATGCTTTAAGCTTTAAGCTTTCGGCTTGTTTCGCGATTTCGATTCCTTGGACATTATAGGATTCGCTAGCTCAAGAATTCACCAGTCCCACTCCTCCAGCATCGATGAAAGATTGCAGATAAATACGCCAATTTTCAAACAAAGGATCAGTATTCAAATGCGTATGCGAGTCATATAATTTCATAAAAGCGATAATGGATTAAAGGATATAATAATATAAATAATATAAATAATATAAATAATATAAATAATATAAATAATATAAATAATATAAATAATATAAATTATCTAGGGATTTAAGCGAATTTACAGTTGAATTGTTTATACAATTTCGTAAACACTAATCAACAAAAAAAGAATATTAAATAATTATAATTTCCATCGTTGTTAGTTGTTAGTTGTTAGTTATTAGTTATTAGTTATTAGTTTTTAGTTATTAGTTTTTAGTTATTAGTTATTAGTTATTAGTTATTAGTTGTTAGTTGTTAGTTGTTAGTTATTAGTTGTTAGTTGTTAGTTATTAATTATTAGTTATTAGTTATTAGTTTTTAGTTATTAGTTTTTAGTTATTAGTTTTTAGTTATTAGTTTTTAGTTATTAGTTATTAGTTTTTAGTTGTTAGTTAATATAAAGATGTGAGTTGTATTAGGAATATTTATGTTTATGTGTTTGGTATTGATCCATGAATTAGGTCATTTTATGGTAGCAAAAAAGAATGGAGTGAAAGTATTAGAATTCGGTATCGGCATCCCGCCAAAGGTATGCAGACTTCGAACAGGAAAAGATGGTACAGAATATACGCTCAATCTTTTGCCCCTAGGAGGATTTGTCAGACTCAAAGGTGAAGATCCAAAAGACGAACAGGACTTCAATGCAAAAGATAGTTTCATCAAAGCGAAACTCAGAAGAAAAATATGGATTCTGATCGCCTGAGTAGGGATGAATCTCGCCCTCGCACGAGTGATATTCACAGCCCTCTTTACCATGGGAACCAAACCGATATCAATACTCCCAGAAAATGCATTTTTGAGCAAACAGAATAGTTATCTGATGCCAACGGTAAACTTCCTTCGAAAACAAGGATTCATAAGCTGAGATTTAGTATCCTCTCCAGCAAAGATCGAAACCGTATCATCAGATCTTCTTGGACAACAGATAGGATTATTATCAGGAGATACCATTCTTTCAATCAACAGTGATCCTGTTGATGTCTGGAATATCTGAAGCGTACTCAAAAAATATATCAACCAGAATATCTCTGTACTTTTTACAAGAGGCGGAAAAAATATTATCGCTAAAACGGAATGTCCGGTAGACAATTGCATCCTAGGATTAACATTTTTTGCAGGAAACATTGATCTCAAACCTATCAAGTTTCCATTCTTCACATCAATGCGAATAGCACTCAAAGAAATAAGAGCAGAAACATCACTTACATTCTGAGCACTTGGCACACTATGAAAAGATCTCTTATCTTTTAACGGATTAAGGATCAAAACTTCACTGGGTAAACTTACAGGACCAGCGGGAGCAATCAAATTCGGTGAAAGCTTATTGAGCATTGGATGACGGAAACTCTACCTCGGATTCGCAGGCATGATCTCACTTGCACTAGCAATATTCAACGTCATACCTATTCCAGCGCTTGATGGAGGAAGGTTATTAGGAGTATTGATCCAAGGATTAGGAAAACTCAAACCAGAAAAATATTTTAATGTAGAATGATATATCAATCTCATATTCTTTGTAGCATTGATGGCACTTGGAGTCTACATTTTATTAAAAGACCTCATCCACTTCCGAAATGTTAAAATTCCCTTTATAAGTTAATTTATAAAAAACCTCCCATGATAGTACAGGAGGTTTTTTTTATGCTAAACTTTATTTATTTGAGGTAGTACAATTATCAATCATATTCTTGTATTCATTGGCTTTGCGGATATATCCAGGAAGATTTGCATCTAAAGTACTAGCTCATTCTTTTTGGAGTTGAATATAGGTTTCATTCAATGTAGTCAGGACATTAGGGTCAACACAGGATTTGCTTTGCGCCATATTGATGAGTTCTTTATAAGTTTTTTCATAATCATATTTCTTTTGGAAAGCTGCAGAATCACTATTCGTTATCTTATGATAATATACGACAACTCTCTGCCAAAGCACTTCAAAACCGGAGAAAATAGACGATTTTTCTGCAGGATGATTTTGGATATATGAAAATGAGAATCCTAACAATATCAATCCGATGACAAACTTGATGATATTTCTTCTGACAAACACTCTTTCTTCTTGATTCATGATAATCTAGACAAAACATAAAATAAGACGCCGAAACTTCTTTCTCGACCACCCCGACTTTTCGGGGATGTAAGAGTTATATCGAAAATCGATACACAAGAAGTTTAACGTCGTTTTTATCCAGCGTAGCTGAATAGGAATTTCAAAAATTCCTATGTGATAAAACCATTGAGTAATATCGTTTTCCTGACACATTTCAAGAAATTGTAAGTAAAATATTTTCCTTGCTTCGAACCTATAAAACGATAAATTAACAAAACGTATCGTGATTAGGTAATACTTTACCGAACATCGTTTATCGTTTAATCCAATCAACTATGAAAATCGCTTTCGTACATTGTCGAATAACTCCTTGATGAGCGCTAGCAGTACTCAAAGATCTGATCAACGAACAAAAAGATATAACCCATGCAAAAGTTTTCACTCTTTTTTCTGATAGTAAAGAACTGAAGACAGGAAAACATAATTTTCAAATAGTGACTGCTCTGCCTACACGAGCAAATCAACTCTTTCTCTGGTGCAGCACTCACAAGATTCCGCTCTTGTCACGATTGTTTGATTATCGCAATTTGATGCTCTTCTATCCTATATTGATAAAAATACTATCAAGAAAAATCAAAAGATATTTGTTCGACCACGATAAAAATCTAAAGAAATCAGATTTTTCCGATGAGAGAAAAATCCCAATGAATGTAATGAACAGGGATAGCCCTGATTACATTACAATTTCCTCTTTTGCTATCGCGAAAAACATTACTCCGATATCTGGGATACCGACTACATTATATCTTCATTCACCTATGCAATATATCCGGACGCATCATGATGAATACAAAGAAAAGCTGACAGGAATCAAAGGCAGGATTTTCAATCGAATCGTTCCTAGATTAAGAGAGCGAGATCTGAGATATACGAAGTTTGATAAAATTTATGCTAATAGCAAATATACAGCACAAGAAGCTAAAAAACTATATGATATGGAAAACATCACCATCAAATATCCACGCATCCCAGAAAGATTCTTTTTGCCTGCAGTCGAAGAGACACCGCACGAATATTATATATATGTCGGAAGATTAGTGAACTTTGTCAGAGAATCAGATAAAATAATAAAATTATGCAATGAGATGAAAGTTCCATTGATTGTGATGGGAAGCGGTCCTGACGAACAATATCTTAAATCCATTGCAGGACCAAGCATCATATTTATAGGACGGATAAACGATACCGACGAAAAGATCAAGATCATGAAATATGCAAAAGGACTGATAAATCTCACCAAAGAAAGTTATGGAATGGGAACCGTAGAAGCATTATTGCTAGGGGTTCCGGTCTTTGGATATAATCAATGAGCAACCGTAGAACTCGTAGATGAAGACTGCGGAGTTCTCGTAGCAAATAAACATCACAAAACGCTCGTAGAAGGATTTACAAAATTTATGAACACCCATCGAGAGAGAAAGATGATAGCAAAAAAAATCAGAGAAAAATGGAAAAATAAATAAAATAAGACGCCGAAACTTCCAAAAAAAGTTTAACGTCGTTTTTATCCCGCTTTAGCGGAATAGGAATATTTCGAAATTCCTATGTGATAGAAAAAAAACCTGCAGAAATACTGCAGGTTTTATAATAATAAATAATTTTTTTACGATTGTCTGACAGGCTCCCAAACATCTTCTTTGGTAGTTCTGGTAAAAAGTCGGACATATTTACCGGATCGTACATAATTGGTAGCGCTTGCCAACAATTTTTGCGCTTTTTTGAGCTCAGAGAATTTTTCTTCACTCAATTCCAAAGCTAAGAATTTGGAAAGATTAGGACCGGCTTTGACTTTGATCTTAACAACCAGAAGCTCCTTAAGGAGTTCTGAAAGCATAGCAACGGTATCATCTTCCGATTGAATATTCTTATCAGGATTTATCCGTGCAAAAAATGCATCGATATGCTCCTTTGCTTCTTCTACTTTAGAGATATCCATAAAGGTGATGCTATTGGTCATAATAACAACACGCTTAGTCAACTGACTATTTTCAATAGTTTTTTGTGTACCTTTTTCATGCAATTGAGAGAATACCTGAGCAGAAAGATATTTGTCCATATGCTCCAATGAAGCAACAACGCTTTCGTTAAGCAAAAATACCTTGTCTATCATACTATCTCCTTGTTCAAGTTGTAACTTGTATTCATGAAGAAGCTTTTCCAAAAGTTTTTCTTGTTCTAAGATTTCATATTCCTTAGTTCTCATGGCATTGCGGGCGGCATCCCTACGTTTGGTCAATGCTTCTGATTTAGCATTCCACCCCTCCAGAGTATCCCAAAGATTTTGAACAGCTTTATTGATAATATCATCTTTAACTGTATCAGTGGTCAGCTTTTTTTTCCGTCTTTCATTTAAGCCTTCAACCGCAGACATATATTTTTTGTAGCCCAAAGTCCACAATCTACGGGCTTCAGACTCCTCTTTTTTGAGAGGCTCGAATTCTTTTTTGAACCTAAGAAGAATACGTTCATTGTTTTCAAGATTCTGTTTCATAATTTTTTTGTTTTTTTTATTTGTTTATATTTATGTTTACATTTTGTATAATATATGTATTTGAATACTAATTTCAAGTATACCTACCATAAAATAAAAAAAATCCCCGCCATAGCAGAGAAATTTTATATATACTTGGAATAATTTTTTATGCAAATGATTTAGCAAATCTCAAATCTCCATTGGTGAAATATCTGATATCTTTGATACCATAACGAACTGCGGCCAATCTACTTACTCCTATTCCTCGAGCAAAACCAGACCATTCCTTAGGATCCAATCACGCATTTTTAATAACATTAGGATGGATCATACCAGCTCATAACAATTCTATCCATCCAGAACCCTTACATAACGAACATCCTTTTGCTCCACAAATAGGGCAAGAAGCATCAATTTCAAAACCAGGCTCCACAAAAGGGAAGTAACTAGGTCTAAGTCTGATAGTGATACTTTTTCATAATATTCCAGACAACAACTTTTGCATGGTATCTTTAAATTGAGCTATACTCACATTTTTGTCCACAACCATCCCTTCAGCATATTGGAACATCACATCATGTGAAGCATCCATACTATCAAACCTATATACTCTTCCAGGTGATCACAATTTTAATGGTACACCATATTTTTTAATATCCTCTATTTGATGTGCAGAATTATGTGTCCTAAGGATCAAATTTTGTCAACTAGGATCTTTTTGATTGAGATAAATAGTATCGTGCATTTCTGTAGCAGGATGAGAAAGAGGGATATTTACTGATTCAAAATTTTCATATTTGGTTACTATTTCATGTCCATAATCAATAACAAATCACATAGACTTGTATACTTCTTCAATTTCTCTTCTGACTTTTGCTAATAAAGAATATGAACCTTGCCTATCATCAGCAACATCCAAACTAATATCCACAAGATCTTTTTCAAGTTGTGCATTGATCTGATCCATCGCAAATATTTGGTTTTTTAGTTCATAAGCAGTAGTAAGTTGTGTTTTGATATCAGAAAGTTTAGCTCCTTTATCCTTCTTTTCTTCAGGGCTCAAAGCCACAAGAAGCTTAAATTCTTCGTTAAGAAGTCATTTTTTTCCTAAATATATCTGAAAAAAATTATCCAATTGCACCGCATCAGTTACTTTTTCTAATTCTCACAAAGCATGTTTTAATTCTATCATATGAGTTTACCTAAAGATTAAATATTCTTTAGTGTAAAAGTAAGGAAATCAGCCAAAGTTTCAACCATTTTTACTCCATTTTTGACAATTTTGGTCAATTTTAATGATTTTGTCAATCCAAACAGTCCCAAGCGGACATTTTATTTTGCAAAAAAAACTTTTTGAGACTATACTTAATCATACAAACAAAAACTTTTATATCACCACTACCAATGGAAAAAAGCACTCCGCTAATAGAGATCAAAAATCTCAGCCGATGATATCGAGACAATCCTATGCCGCTTTTTGATAAGTTAAACCTAGAATTACAGCCAACGGAATTTTTTGTCCTTACAGGAAAATCCGGAACAGGAAAAACAACTTTGGTAAAATTCATTACAGGAAAGCTTACACCTCCAGAAAAGATGGTTTTTTACAATAAGCAAGATATCTCTACATTTACTCCAGAAGATATTCAGATATTGAGGAAAAGATTAGGAATAATTTTTCAAGATTATCAACTCTTAGAAGATTTGAGTGTCAGAGAAAATATAATTTATCCGCTTGAACTCTATGAAATTGGAGAATCAATCATTGATTCCAAGCTTAGGCAAGTTTTGCAGAAAGTGAATATCAAACATCTGTTGGATCAACCCGTAAAACTTTTGAGTTCAGGAGAAAAACAGAGAGTAGCTCTCGCAAGAGCGCTCATCCATGATCCGGAATTTATCGTAGCTGACGAACCTACAGGCAACCTTGATCGAGAAAATACACAGATGGTTGCCGATATTCTTATCCAAGCGAACAAAGCAGGCAATACGATATTTTTGATAACGCATGATATCCACCTGCTCAACTATCTTAAAGCTAAACATCCAATCAAATTACATGTCATTAAATAGTTTTACAAACGGTTTTACCTCTTCTAAAGTACAATTATCGTATGGCTGACAGCAAAAAAGAGATCATCAGCAGAAACATCGCTGAAGAAATAGATACGCTTGATATTGCAGGATATCTCAAACAAGAGGTGAAAGATTTTTTGAAATATCTGCATTATTACAAGATCAAGAACATCCTCCAAAACATCGATGCTCTCAAAGAATATTTGATCTGTCTCGATCATCAGAACACGAACCAAATCCACGAACTCGAATATATGAAAAATGAGGATATGGAACGAGAACAAGAACATGAACTGCATTATTATATTTCAAAGGTAGGATTAGAAAAAGTCGGTGAACACAAGATCAAACAAAAGATCTGGGAAAACGATTTTAATCTGACCTACATCATGCAAGGGGTCAAATGATTTCTGATTTTGACGGCGGACGAATTTTGCAACGCCTCTCCTACAAGAATGTCCATCAACAGGATGCTCTGGCAAAAACAATTAAAGAGCACAGGCAATGTGACAACCACAGAAGAAGCTCCGAATATCGATTAAAATACATAAGGTTTTTGTAGGGTACGGTTTCAAACCGTACCTTATGCATTTAAACAAAAAATAAGTTAAAATCACTTGAGAATTTTAAGGAAAACTATATAGTCTAGATATCAAAAAGATAATATTTTTTTACAGCAAATACCCGTATTTTCAGCTATGGAAAATTTCGATCAGAAGCTTCTTGCACTTTTGGATGTAGTTATCGATAATTATATCAACAAAGGGGAACCTGTCGGTTCTAAATTTTTGCATTCGCTTGAAGACGCTGAATACGCACCTTCCACTTTGAGAAAATATCTCAATATGCTCGAAAAATGAGGAATGGTCTATCAACCCTACAATAGTTCAGGAAGAGTGCCTACGGTTCAAGGATTAACAACTTATATCGGTAATTATTTGGTTGCTCAAGAAGAAGAAAAGGAAGTCGAAGTTATCAAAGTGAGAAGCGGACTCAAAGAATTAGTAGAAAGCATAGGAAGTTTGGCTGATGGTGTAGTGGTAGGATTCTTGAGAAATGATGAATATTATTATCTGGGCATCAACAACCTCTTGAGAGATGATCTTCAGGACGAATACCAGACCACGAAAAATATCATCCGTTTCATCGAAGAAAAAAGAATCGTAAAATTCATCGACAATAAGATCGTAAAAAAAAATCAGATATATTATTCTTTTATAGAAGATCAGAATATCGTCATATCCTGCTTATACGCAAAAATCACTATTGAAGACTATGATTGTATCTTATCAATCATCGGACCGACAAGAGTGAATTACAAACAGAATGTAGCGATATTCAAAAAAATATTGCAATCTTTAGATACATAACACGCATCCATGACAGAAAAAATAGAGAATAAAAACCTGGAAGTCAGGACTTGATCAGCTGAAGGGAAAGTGAATACGTACGCAGACAAGCTCAAAGGGAAAGAGATAGGCAAACAAGAGACTGAAAAAGAACATCAACAAGCTGAAGATATGCTCAAAAATATTAATCAGCCCAAGTCAAAAGAAGCAAAAAAAGAGACAGTAAAAAATCCCTCTTCACTTACTCCTGATATCGATACAGCTATCAGTAATCTCCACCGTCCAGAAGCAGAAAAAGGGATCAGACAATCGTACACCAACATAGATACCACTATCAAAAACAGCAAAAACGAAAAATGAATCGCAGGATTTCTTGGTAAAATCATGAACAAAATCCTTAGATAAAAGATATATATGAAATACCAACATTATTAATTATTAATTTTTCATTATTTTTTTTAGTTATATTAGCAGTGTAGTATGTGACCGATTATTCAAAGTGCGTGATGAATTGTTTATTATATTGCTCCAGATGGAGAACCTAGATACCTACTCATCAAAAGACATGCTCTCAGCGGCAAAATAGAACGAGTGGCTCCCAAAGGGAAAGTTCAAGGCAACGAAGATATCCAAAAAGCTGCACTCAGAGAAGTGAGTGAAGAAACAGGGATTCCTATCAATCAGATGAGAATCAAACAGCAGATAGGGACTACCCAGCTCAGAAATATCGATAACCAAAAAGGACAAATGAACAAGGATGTCACATATTTTTTGATTCAGCATTTTGGAGACAAAAGCACCGTAAATATCGAAAATGCGGAAGGATATATCGGTATCCACAAACGATGTACACTCAATGAAGTATTAGCGCTCATCTACTATCAGGACATCAGAGAACTGATCAGAAAAAGCTATGCTTTGATCAAAGAAGGACAAAAAAATCAGAATATCAAACAAGATTTTATCAAGAAACTGTGATAAAATAAGACGCCGAAACTTCTTTCTCGACCACCCCGACTTCTCGGGGATGTGAGAGTTATATCGAAAATCGATACACAAGAAGTTTACCCTTAGACTACACTAAGGGCCCTGACGTCGTTTTTATCCAGCGTAGCTCTTGTCCTTTGCGAAGTCGAAGGAGAATAGGAATTTTAAAAATTCCTATGTGATCAAATACGATTGAATTTTCAGAGAAAATACATATATACTCGATATACTCATGGACATTAAACTTTTATCTTCTTATCCCAAAGAAAGATGACAAACAAACCTGTAATTTCATACCACTTTGTAGATGTACCTGCAGACCAACAAGCTCTTGTAAAAGACATTGTCCAAAAAAATCTGGAAGGCAAGATGGATTCTTATTTCAAAAAGATTTTTGCTAACAAGGAAACAGCAGAGATCAGAGTAGATTATAGCATCATACTCAGCAAACAAGGAAAATTCCAATGAGATTTCAAATTCAACTACGATGGACACGTATTTAAGTGGTCAACAGGAGAAGGCGGATTCAAGATCATAGAAGATGTAGTAAACCACGCATTCGAACATTTCAAAATGCATCTTTCAAAATAAGCTATTTTAATTTTTTACAGGATATTAGTTATGAAAAAAAATTATCTTACCAAAGAGTGATACGAACAGTTAGTCCAAGAACTCAATGAGCTCAAAAAAATAAAGCTTCCTTCTATTCTAGAGAGATTGGGAGAAGCAAAAGCGATGGGAGATCTTTCAGAGAACTTTGAATATAAATCTGCGCTCGAAGACAAAGATTTCACTAATTCAAGAATCAGTGAGATTGAATCATTGATTGATGACGTAGAAATCATCAAGGAAGAAGATACAAAAGGGAAAAAAGCTAAATCAGACAAAGAAATAGATTACGGTTCTAAAGTGACCATACAAACTGACGACAATGATACCTATACCGTAACTATCGTAGGTACATGAGAGACTACTATGGATTTCGATAAAAGCCTCAAGACCGTAAAAGATTCTATCAAGATATCATTTGAATCACCGATGGGAATAGCTATCAAAGGCAAAAAATCCGGAGATACCGTAAAAATGAGACTTAACAACGAAAGAAAGGAATTGAAAATCTTGGACGTTAAATAAGAAAATAGATACTAAAAAAACAACTAACATAATATTTCGTTAGTTGTTTTTTTATATTCTATAAAATATTGATTAAATATTATTTATTTGAAAACTCCACATCTTTTACGTTCCAATTATTTCGAGCATCGAAAGTGATTCTGCAAGTGACGGGATTATTTTTTTTATCAGTTCCATTAAGAAGCAAGTTGAGCATATACGGATCTTCATAGACCAGACTACCTTCACTATCTATGCTGCGCAATTGTGTTGTATCATTTTTACAATTAGATTGGATGAGATCAAGCTTATTTTTGATGATAAAATCCTTGTTTACTATCCTAAACATATTGGAGATATCCAAAACCATATCATCAGAGATGTTCTTAAACATGAATCCGAACATATTATCATCAAAAGTAGTCCAAAATCCAGTTCCATGTTTATAGAACGTATATCATCGATACGACTCAAAACTATCTTTGTTGTTATTTACATAATCAGTTATCAAATAAGTGCAATTTCTACTTTTCAGGATCTTGCTGCACACAAAACGTTCTATATTTACCACAGGAGCATCATTAAAGAGAACCTGGATATCGTTTCAAGATTTTATAGCACTCAATTGAGGTTGAGCAGAGAAATCCAGATACACAAGATCTTTGACGAAGAAATATTTATTACTGGTTATTATCACATTTTGATCCGGAAGCTTGATCGTATTCACTTCTAGGATTGGAGTGGTCTTGAAGTATTTTTTTACATTTCCGACAATCTCTATTTTGGTATCCTTGTAGGAATTAAGATTGATAGTGGAACTCTTGAGTCAGATTTTATTGCCATGAATATCAATCAAAGAATGGGTGTAGTTTGGAAAATTATTATCCACAGAAATTCTACCAGAAAAAGTGAGTGATGCTCACAAAGTTGGCATCTCTGTTTGAGGAATATGAGAAAACCTACTAAAAATACCAATAACCAATCTAATCAAAAAATATACTCACAAACAAAGAATGAGGAATCAGAGAATAACTTTTGTATTTAGTATTTTTTTTTGCTTCAACTTTCTTATAACCATTAGTAGATATAATGTATTAAAAAAAAAGAACATAGCCACCTACTATAATGATTTTTAGAAAGAAAGCAAGGGTTTACAAAAGGACAAAAGTTTTAGTTAACTAGCTTCTCATCAATGGAAAAACAACGAAAAGAGTTAATAGACGAGTTCATAACGATAAATTCACAGATAAATCTCTCAGCCATCAGAGATCCAGAAGGCATTCGGATCAAACATATCCAAGATTCATTGGAGATCAACAAAGCACTAAAACTATTGCCAAGGACTACACTTTGTGACGTAGGGACAGGATGAGGATTTCCATTATTGCCGATAGCTATGAGCAATCCAGAGGTAGAATGCATAGGGATAGACGCCACAAGAAAAAAAGTCGATGCCATCAACAAGATGATCAGCACACTAAAGATACCCAATGCCAAAGCCATACGAACGAGAGCTGAGGATTTCAAAGGCCAAGCTACAGGATTTGATTATGTTACCGCAAGATCTCTAGGATATATAGATAAGATCCTGCCACGAGTCAATCGTCTAGTAAGAAAAGGAGGGTTGCTCATCCTCTACAAACAATACACCGAAGAAGAAGAAAAGGATATCGATACCTTTGCAAAAAAATATCGTTTAGTCTTAGTCAAAAAGCATTCTTATACACTCTTTGAGTGAGATATCGAAAGAGTCATCTATATGTTAAAAAAAATATAGATAAACAGGATATTGAATTCCCTAAAAGAAAAAGTATAAGAGAACCCAAACAAAAAAAATATAAAACATATGAAAACAATAAAAAAATTCTTTTTTTCGAGATCTGCCATAATACTCCTCATCGCTATCTATCTCATCGTTGCTTGCATCTCGGGTGCAATAGAATATCTCAATGGTGCGAGTATATGTGCAGTCCTCTTCTTACGAGGGGGTACAGTACTCATAGACGTTTTGCTTGTAGCGCTTGGTGTGTACACGTTCACACGCAAATGGTTAAATAAAAAATTCTTAGAAAAAGAATTTTTTAGGAAAAATTTGTTTTGGTTGGCATATATTGCTGAGACATTAGCGATATTCTTCTTATTTTATCTTCCTTATGTAGGAAGATCCTTATTCTTAGTAGTAGAAGGAAAAACGATAGGAATGCCTTTAAGTATGCACGCTTTCATAATTAATCTCATCCTAGGATTTGTATTTATGATTGCGCTTGGCGCAAAAATGAAAAAAATAATCAATGCATTAGAAGAAAGAACCAAAAACACCGAATTCAGCACAAGAAAAAATTGCGAAAATACGGTTATTCAATGACAAGTACACCCTATCTATTCACTTATGATCTTTATAAGATTATGAGCAAGGTAGGGTTTTTTCTTTACTCGATAAGCAATAAAGACGCCATCAGTCAGATACCGATGAGGAAAAAAAGGATCTGGATCAAAGTCTGTGATATCTTTGTCTCTTTGTGTAATTCAGGGATAAGGTCAGAACCGGCGATATAGATGAAGCTTCCCGCAGCAAAGGGAATCAAAAAGGTAATGATATTTTGCGTATATCCATACAGCAAAAAGGAGATAACAACGCCAAGTATTGAAGTGAGTGCCGTCAAAAAGTTGAGCAATAACGCTCTTTTTCTGGAATATCAACCATGCACAAGCACACAAAAGTTTCCTATTTCATGCGGGATTTCATGGAATACAACCGCTAAAGTCGTAGCGATCCCGACCGGGATGCTCACGAGATAACTTGCTCAGATAATCAATCCATCGATAAGGTTATGCACGACATCTCAGATGAGATTCATGGTTGCGACCGGATGCACATGAGTTTTGGTAATCGGCATATGACAATGATTTCGGCGGATAATCTTTTCAGTGATCAAACCAAAAAGTATTCATCACAGCAATGAAAGCGACACAGATATCGTCATTCATCAGACCTTTATCACTTCTGGCAAAAGATGAAAAAACGCATCACCAAACAACGCTCCTGTAGAGAGACTGACCAGCGACAACAATATTTTTTGAAGAAATTTATTGCTGAATCATAAGGTAACAATACCTATCAACGAAATAGAACTCACAATAAGCACGCTCACCAACGCATATATAAACGACATCCAAAAATTTTACAAATTAAAATTCTCAATCATAACATCCATTCCTTTCCCCTTTCCCCTTGTACCTTTCTCCTTGTACCTTTCTCCTTTCCTCTTGTCCCTTGTCCCTTGTACCTATACAATCTCTCTCCTGATTCCTCTATCAAGCTTGACCAAAGTTTCGTAAACAATGGTTCAACTCTGCTCTGCAAGGTTAGCCATAGAATTCTTAGCGCGAGGATTTTCTGAAATGATTTCTACCTCATCACCGATATGCACAGCGCTATCGACCAGATAAGACGATAAATTCATACAGATAATGCCGACCTGGCGAAGAAACGCTTTGCGATGTTTGATGAATATCTTGCCTGAAGCACTCCTAAACAATCACTCAGCATAGCCGAAGGGAACAGTCGCGACAAGCTCTTTATCATGCGGTTTGTAGTCATGGTGATAACTCACTCACTCCCCTGGCCATATGGTCTGCAGACTCATGACTCTCGAAGTGACAGACAATATCGGAGCAAGATTGTTCCCTTTTTTATACAAAGGATCCTCGGTATGGAGCGGATTATACCCATACAAAGCGATACCTGGCCTATAAGCGTTAAAGAATTCATCGGTGATCTTGAACATAGCCGCACTATTGCCGATATGCCTCCAGAGAGGGGTAAATCACGCATCTATGATTTTGTAATACATACGTTTGAAGCGTTGGATCTGATCAGTCATAGAATAGTCCGAAGGTGCATCAGCTTCCCAAAAATGTGACAATATTCATTCGACAATCAAGTTGGGATGGCTTTGAAGCTCTTTAATAAATCCTGATAATTCATCCTCCTGAATGCCTTCCCTATTCATCCCGGTATTCAAAAACAGATGGATTTTTGTCGGTTTCCCTAATCTTCCAAGATGTCTGATAGTTCAGGTATTATAGACACAAAACGTTGTTTTTTTATGATCAAATTTCCTATAATTTTCGAGCAACGTCTCTCAAAGGATCAGAATCGGAAGAGAGCAATTATTTTTGACAACGACATATTCAGGGTAACTATCTACCGCTATATAGGGAACATCAGCTCTCGAAAGCATCTTGACTATCTGTTTGAGTCCATGTCCATAGGCGTTGGATTTGAGTACAGGAAAAATTGAAGCTTTAGGCTGGATAGCTTGGAGATAATCAAAGTTTTGAAGCAAAACCTTTTTACGAAGCCGGATAGTATTCATCGGATGTATGCGTGAACCGAACAATGATCTCAAAAAACCTAACATGATTTTTAGTATAAGGTATAAAGTAGAAGGTGAAAGGTAGAAGGCGAGACAGTAAGTAATAAGTGCAATATAATGAAAGAGTAATTATCAGCACGGAATAATCAAGAAAAGCTATATATTTTTTTATAAAATTCGAGCAAGTATTCCAACAACATACACCGTAGTCCAATCGTGACATCCCGAATATCCGTTTGTCGTTAGACAGGAGAGAGGGATAATGAACGGTATGTGATATAAGATGTTCATGATACTGCGCTGATGGCAAGAGAAAAAAGCTCTTTTTGGTGACTTTTCCGAGCAGGAAAAAGTCACCCTAGCGGAGCGTTTTTTAAAATATATTTGAAAAAATTTTTTGTTTTTTTTTATTTGAATTTAGCACTCAAAAACATATTCTAGAGACACATAATTTTATATTGAGCAAGGAAACGATATGCTACCACAGATAAAAACGCTTCTCACAAATAATTCTACCTCATGCCTCACGCATGCGAACAAACTAGCATATACCAACAACCAAAGGACAATCCATGGAGAAAACCTCTTTTGGGGGATTTCTATGTTTTTGAAGCATAACGATCTCAATGTCATTTTCTGGAAACTGCTCGGTGTTTCAGAAGAGCTTTTGGAAGAATATTTTCACAACAAATATACTACAGATACCGTAGTAGGAAGCTTTGAAGATGCAAAGAAACTACCGCTCAGCAAAAAGATCGCTCAAGAACTCAACAAGCATATAAATACAAAAACCAAGAAATTAGACCTAGATATCCTATTTTTCGTATCATTCCAGGATTTGTCAAATCAATTTATAGACCACCTTCATGCACACCATATCAACCCAAAAAGCATACTCGAGAACTACAAAAAGCTCACAAAAAATCCACTGATTATCCAGATGTGATTATTTGCTTTTTTACAAACATTGAGTAAAATCTTTATAACGTTTAATTTAGATGTTAACAAGATTCAACTTATGAAAATAGAAAAAATGCAGAAAATGAACAATATCAATATGCTCCTCGACGCCGTAGAAAGCGAAATCGTAGAGAAAGACAACAGCGTGGTCACTGGCGACAAAAGCAAAAAAGAAGAGAAGAAACTTACGATAGAATACTTTGGAAACGATCTCACAAAAGATGTGAAAGATGGAATCATCGATCCCATCATCGGAAGAGACAATGAGATCAACCAGATCATCTATACGCTTTTGAGAAAAAACAAAAATAATCCGCTCCTCATTTGAGAAGCTGGAGTAGGTAAAACCGCTATCGTAGAATGATTGGCGCAAAAAATAGTCAAAGGCGAAGTACCAGAAAAACTCAAGAACAAGAGGATATTTTTGCTCGATATGGGAACATTGGTAGCAGGCACTAAATACAGAGGAGAATTTGAATCAAGGATGAAATCCATCCTCGAAGAAGCGATGGATCCTATGAACAATATCATCCTTTTCATCGACGAAATCCACACCATCATCGGTGCAGGAGGACAAGAAAACGGTGATGCCGCGCAGATGTTGAAACCGCTGCTTGCAAGAGGAAAAATAAAATTGATCGGATCGACTACATTCAACGAATACCAAAAATATATCGAAAAAGATGCAGCGCTCAAAAGAAGATTCCAGGAAGTCATCATCAACGAACCGGATGTGGAATCATCAAAACAAATCCTCGCAGGACTCAAACAGACTTATGAAGATTTTCATGGAGTGCAGATCGAAGACGAAGCGCTCGATATAGCTATCAACCTCAGCAAAAGATATATGATGAACAAATATTTGCCGGACAAAGCACTCGATATCATCGATGAAGCCTGCGCAAGAAAATCTACGATGAACAAAAAGCTCGACAACGACAAAGACTACAAAAAATTTGAAGATACGCTTACAAAAATCCAAAACAAGATCAAAGAAGCAATCGAGAAGCAGGATTACTTCGGAGCTGCAGAGCTCAAAGCGAAAGAAGAGGAAGCGAAGATCGAGATGAACAAGATCAGAACCCACAAAAACATCCCGACTCATCTCAGACCGATCATTACCAAAGATGATATCGGTAACGTATTAGCAGACAAGACAGGAATTCCAACAAATATCGTCAACGAATCTGAAATCGGAAAACTCAGAAGACTCGGTGATGAACTAAAGAAAAACATCGTAGGACAAGACGAAGCGGTGGATGCAGTAGTGAAAACACTTACAAGAAGCAGACTATCAGTGATAAAATATACGAAACCTATCGGTTCATTTTTATGCCTGGGACCAAGCGGAGTCGGTAAGACTTTTCTAGCGAAATTAATCGCTAAAGAATATTTCGGAAACCCTGATGCGATGATCAGGATAGATATGTCAGAATTCATGGAAAAATATTCAGTATCAAAATTAATAGGTTCGCCTGCGGGATATATCGGATATGAAGAAGGTGGTGGCCTCACCGAAGCGGTCAGAAGAAAACCTTATTCAGTGATATTATTTGATGAAATAGAGAAAGCTGCGAGTGATGTATTAAATATATTATTACAGATTCTCGACGAAGGGCAGCTCAAAGACGCAAAAGGGAGAATCGTAGATTTCAAGAACACGATAATCATCATGACTTCAAATATCGGAGCAGACGAATTTGTGAAAAAACAAAGCAGTATCGGATTCAGTGGCGGAGAAAAGGCTGATGCTAGTGTCAAAGAATTCGCTATCGTCAAAGACAAAGTGCTCGAAGAAGTGAAGAACTTCCTCACTCCTGAATTGCTCAACAGAATCGATTATAAGATCGTATTCAAACATCTAGAAAAAGATACGCTTGTGAATATCATGAAAAACAAGCTCGAACAATTCTTGAATGCATGGAAAGTCAGTTCAGATATCGTTCTGCCAAAATTTTCTGACAAACAGATCAAAGAGATCATTGAGAAGATCTATGAACCGCAATACGGTGCGAGACCTTTGGATAGATATATCCAAGACGAAGTAGAACCGCAATTGATCAAAAAAATCATGGAAAAGAAATAAAACACATCAATAAATATGTTTGTAGGGGTGGATAGTATCCGCCTTTTTTTTGTTCTGTCCTCCTTTGACATGTTCATGAAAGTGAATGAATTTAAGTTTTTGGATTAATTAAAGAATTTATTATGTAATAATTGATCTAAGAGTTCGAGCCATCAATCCAACAATATACACCGTAGTTCGATCGTGACATCACGAATATCCGTTTGTCGTTAGACAGGATAGAGGGATAATGAACGATATGTGATATAAAATGTTCATGATACTGCTCTGATGGCGAGAGAAAGGCCTTTTTGCTCACTTTTGGGGCTATACCAAAAGTGAGTCCAGCGAAGCGTTTAAAAAGATAAAGAGAAAACAATATTTTCTTGGAAAATAATCACAAGACAACTTTAATTATACCAAATTTTGCTATTTCCAAACCCTACAAGATTTGACAAAAAAATAAAAACAGATATAATATATATGTAATCTTTATTTTTTATAAACACACCACTATGACAAACAAAAAATTAAAACACCAAGAATCAGGAGCAGAATTGCTTCATAAACCAGGGGAATTCAATACACAATCAGTAAGAAAAGAGCTTATAGAGACACTTAATTTTGATAATGATATCAAATTTGAAAAAGAGATCGAAAAGATAGAAAAAGGGACAAAAGAGCAAAAACGTCAGATTGAAATGTTATATGGAGCTTTAAACCAACACAAAGAACAAAACAAAACATACATCGAACAAGCAAAAAAGATTATGCAAAATACGGATAATACACTCAATGAATTAGCAACGATCAAGGCATTGAGAAAAGAAGAAGCTCTTAACTAAGAATTTATTTGTTATCCCCCACACAAATGCTCAACAAGCCAAAAAAACGGATCCAGACAGCAACCAAACACGGGAAATATATCATACCTGCAGTAGCGCTCACCTTAGCTACCGTTTTGGGGAACGTTGAAAATACACAAGCACAAACAAATAACAAAACTACCACAATACATGCAGCCAAAACAGTGCCAGACACCACAGAGATAAAAAACTTTTTTTTGAAGTGAACATTTCTTACACCTGCAGAGATGAAAGATTTTGATACCATGCGACATAGAAGCATTAAATCTCCTAGTCGACCAGCGACGTATCTTACAATTTGTGATATTCGAGAAACATCAAGTAAAGCTTATGAAAAAGCAATATTCACTACAGCATTTTTAGATCCTTTTCAAACAACAGCACTGGGAAAACAAGCTTTTCAAGAAATAAATAAAAACAAATCAACCAAACGAATATTTGGTACTTATTGTAAAATGTATATACAAAATATTAAAACAATTAAGTTAGATAAAGAAGATAAAAAACTGGATGAAAAAAATAAAAAATTAGATGAAAAAAATAAAAAATTAGATGAAACACTAAAACTATTACAACAAATAGAAGATGTATACAAACAATATCTTAACAAATAAGTATTTTAATTAAAACAATAGGATGCCCTTTGGAGAACTCTTACAAACAGAAGTAAATGAACCTAAAAAAGAATCACCCAAAGTGACAGAAAATTTTGATAAAAAAGTAAAATATACTAATCCAGAATTACAAAATATTCATAATGAAGTTATGCAAAAATATCCTAAGACAAATGAAAAAAATATACAAAAAATTTTAGAAAAATTGGATACAGAAAAAGTAAATGATGTATATTCAAAATGATCACAAGCTTTTAATATATTATTACAGACCGATCCTATCATTTTATCAGAAGAAAAATCAGAAGAAGAACTACAAAGAATAATAAAAATAATAAAAGATGAAATTAACAATAAAAATAAAGAAGAATTAGTAAAAAACAAAGAAGAAACAGTAAGAGACAAAGAAAAATTAGAACAAGACAAAGAAATAAAAATCAATCAATCAAAAGAAAACATCAACAAACTCTACACAGAGATCCCAGACAAATACAAACCAAAAGACGAAGAACTAAAAATATTTATACAACAGAATTGAGCATTATTGGGTTCAATAAAAAAACAGCTAGATGCAGCCAGTATCTCACCAAATAATTATGCAAAAAATTTATTCACCGCCCAAAAACTCTCACAAAACAACGATCTACCGCTCCCCCAAAGAGTAGAATTCATCAAAGAATTTAACAAGCTCAATAAGCTTCTCGATATCGATATCCAAGTGGATGTTCCAACCTCCATCTATGAAAGCGGTTTCAAAAACAAAGAAACGAAAACCGATAAACTCAGCGACCTGCAAACCGATCAAGACCAAATACTTGAAGTAAAATCTATACAAAACTACATAGATACCGGTGAAAATATCCTGAACGATGAAAGCTTTGGGAAACTAGGTATTTCGGATGCGAACATCCTCAAAGTGGCATACAAAAAAGAAGATATTGAAAACTGATTTAACGCAGCACTCAAGAAGGCAGGCAAGAATATCGCTATCGGAGATTATATGAAAGAGGGAACAATCAATACAGAAAAACTCAAACAAGACGCAGGTGAAGATACCTATAAACAAATCAGTGAAAACATAAAAAATCTAGTCGATAACGGAAAACAAAAAATCAGAGAGATCACAAATACGACCATGAAAGAAAGGATCGTAGCCAACGTTTTCAAAGGATTGGCAGGATATTTCGATAGCACCAATATCCATGAAGAGAATTTTGCAAAAGATTTTAAACTGAACGTAAAAAACGATATCAGCATCGACAACAAAACGGTTAACCTTAATTGAACGATAAACGGGTATAATACCGGATTCTATTATGATATGGAGACAGGAAAACTGCAGATGGATGATGTGGTACATCTCGATCAGGACGGTATCTATCAAATAGGACAAAAGAACTGATGAAAGTTTACCTTGCCGACCAATCTGCCGACATTGAAAGAATTATCAGATACAGCGAAAACAACAGATATCAAAGGCATACTAGAACATAATGATGTAAAAGATCTAGAAGGATATCAAACAACATTAGTACAAAACTTAAACGATGAATTGCCAAAAAAATTCTCTCATCAAGAGCTTAACAAATATTACATAGAAAAATATAACGAAAAAAATCTTGCGATGCAGGAGAATATTTGATATATCTTTGATAATCTATGAGTGAAAGCGGAAGACGGACAAACGCAATCATTTGCCAAAGAGACCAAGCCCAACCAACACAAATTATTGTCTATCATCGATAAAAGCTTAGACTATTACAAAAATTCAGGGCAATATATCCAAATCAGAGACGCTTTCGAAAAATTCAACGCACATATCACCACCGACAGAATCCAAGATGAAAAAAAATGATGCAAAGAACCGCTCATCAAAGAATTATTCAATCAGAAAGCGATGGAAGAAAGCGCAGACAATCGAGAAAGGATTTGAACAACAAACGATAAGATCGATTATACGACATTGTATGGTATCATCAGCAACGACCAATGAATCGTTGATCTTTGAGCATTAGAGAAGATAAACACCATCATGGAAAAAGATGAAACTATCGAACAGCATAGCAACGAATTTTCCGACACCTTTACCGACAAATACAAGTCACGAAAAGCGGATAGCAATCTAGAAAAAAATCTAGCAGGAATATAAGATAAGGCATAATTAAAGTATATAATAATTGATTTAGGAGTTTGAGCCATCAATCTAACAGCATACACCGTAGTCCAATCGTGACATCCCGAATATCCGTTTGTCGTTAGACAGGAGAGAGGGATAATGAACGGTATGTGATATAAAATGTCCATGATATTGCTCTGATGGCGAGAGAAAAGCCTTTTTGCTCTTGTCCTTTGCGAAGTCAAAGGGTTCTTTTGTGGCCAGACAAAAGAAAGTCCAAGCGAAGCGTTTTTAAAAAAATAAGGAGAAAATAATAATTTTTTGGAAAATAAATCACAAAAAAAAAGTTTAATTATATCACAAATATTAAAAAAAACGGCTCTCACGAACCGTCTTCGATAAACAAAATCTATTTCCCTAACCAGTCAACAAAGACTTCATAATCATGAGCCATATCCTGGTCTTGTTTCACTTTCTTTTCGATATTATTGATAGCATAGATGACGGTCGCATGACCCTTTCCACCAAAGTGATCCCCTATCCTCTCTAAGGTCCAGGTGAAATATTTTTTAGCCAAAAGCATCAATATCTGACGTGCATTCGTGATCTCTTTTTTTCTGGATTCAGATTTCAATTCTTGGACAGATATCCCATAATACTGAGCAACCATAGCCACCAACGCATCAAAATTCTTTGTGCTTTTGCTATTGGATTGGATAGCTGTTTCTGTTGCATCTGAGCTCTGCTCTACGACATAACCCAGCGTCCTGAGGCATTCATAGACATCTTTTTGTTCGATCTCTTTATGCATGATCGCTTTTCTGCTGAGCAAGATATTGAGCGCTCATTCAAGCTCTCTAACATTCTCTTTGATATGTTTTGCGATAACTTCAAGTAAATTAAAATCCATATCTTCACCTTTACTCATAAGCTTAGATTGAAGGATAGCAATCCTTGTTTCAAAATCCGGTGATTTGATATCAGCTACAAGCCCTAACGCAAAACGGCTTTTGAGTCTAGGTTCGATATGCACAAGCTCTCTGGGAGGACGATCTGAAGAAAGGATAATCTGTTTATTTTTGAGTTGGAAATCATTGAAGATATTGTGGAATATCTCTTGAGTTTTATCTTTGTCTGCAAGGAATTGCACGTCATCGATAAGCAGGACATCAACGTCATCAAACTTCTTGAGCACATTTGTCAGCTTATTGCTTTTGATCGCGGTGACGATTTCATCGATAAGTTTGCTCGTCGGCAGATATACGACGACTTTTTCCGGATATCTCGCCATGATATCGTTCCCTATCGCTTGCATCAGATGCGTTTTTCCAAGCCCTACGCTCCCATACAGAAACAAAGGGTTGTATGCTTGTCATGGTTGAGCAGTTACCGCTTTAGCAGCAGAAAATGCGATGTTGTTGGTAGCTCAGACGACGAAAGTATCGAACGTAAATTTCGGATCAAACAAAATGCCGAAAAATTCAGATAATTCTTTTTTGATTGATTTTTTTTCTACGGTGAATTCAGAATGTTTGGTTTCCTTGATATTAAGGACTTTCTTGAGATCAAGAAGCAGATCATTGCTGGTAGAAAATTTTGAATAGACTACAAACTTGATGGAAAATTGCTCGTTGTAGACTTCATTTACGGACTCTTTGAGCGCTTTGGAAAAAAATTTCTTCGCTTGGGTAAGTACAAACTCGTTAGGAACGCCAAAAACAACGATTTTATCGTGTTCATCGATATCTATGATCCCCACTTTACACAAAAAAGAGAGAATCTTTTTATGATCCTGTTGTTGAGCGAGATGCAAAAGTGTTCTTTCCCAGACTCCGCGAAACAATGCTTTTTTCTCTTCATCATATTGTTCTACCATATCGATAAGCATACTCGAAAACTACAAAATAAATGAATGATTATTTTTTGTCTATTTTTGTCGCGTAGCATTGGTCTATTTTTCTCACGAAGTATTAATCTATTTTCATCACGAAGTATTAATCTATTTTTGCCACGCAGTATTGGTCTATTTTTATCTTTAGATCTTTAGAAAGCGTTGTATCAGCATACAAAACATGTTCAAGCGCTTCAACTTCCTTTTCCGTGAACCCTTGAGGGACCAAGAGTTCCGACAAATTCGCGTACGCTTGCAACGGTCTAACACCGGTGGCATCACTTGTAACAAATTTTTCCAGATATTCAATGAATAATACGACGCATTGTTTGCCGGATGCAGAAGTTATCTTTTGCAAAAAAAGATCCTTTTCCAATGCTTGAGTACGATGATCGAACGTAGTAAGATGACGGAGAAGCTGCCTCTCTCTACGATATTTGATCCAAAAATACACCACGAAAAAAAAACAGACGCCGAACAAAATCACAATACCAAAAACCTGAATATACCATCATATACGCATACCTTCAATATTGGGGATCGCTAAGAACGAAAAGTCTGACATCACAGAATTACAATAAAACAGCTAAAATCACAAGCACTCACAAAAGCGCATATATTCGGAGATATTGAATAGTGTTTAAAGTAACCAGCCCATGAAACAAGAGTTTCTGAGGAGAAAAAGCAGTAAGATCTGAAAGAGAAGTGTACGGAAACCCTAACGTATGAGCGAATTGATCATTACGAGCGCTGAATACAGATTTTCCGTTATCATAATACAGGATTCCATTGGAAGTTCTTACTTGCGCTCAAGCTGATGATCACATACCAAGCAACGAAGTAGAAGCAGGAAGACTGACTTTTCCGTTATATACAGCATCAAAATCAGAGAGAATGAGATAAGTCGTACTGAGATTAGAATGAAGAAATAAAGTAAGCTGTGCAAAATCTTTGGTTCAATCAGGCAATAAATTTGTAGTGACATCATTGAGATAAAGGAGGAATGTTCAGGTATCAAACGTAGGAGGAAGAATATACTCAGCACCCGCATTAAAAAGAACAAGCCCATACGAAGAATGAGGATCAGCCAAAAGAGTTGTTGCAATGATATGTTTGGCAGCTTGAAGTCTGGAAATATTTTTTGCATTCAAAAGCACATCCTGAGTATTCATCGTCCTATTGATATCAAGTACGAAAACTATCCTATGATCCGCACTCTTGCTAGACGAGCTAAAAAACGCCAAAAAAACCGCCACCCCCAAGGCAGCTACCACCAAAAAAAATCTTAGAAATGTAAATAGTTTACGATGCATAGAAAAAATATACAGAATATTGTTATGTATACAAGAAAATAAATTATTAAAATAAAACACCAGACTCTCTACGAGACGGTAATCATAACTTAGACGAAGAAATTAAATGAAACGAGCCGGATGTGGGACCCGCCAAAGGTGGGACGGAGGCGAGTTGGTAGGAAACACATATTTGAAATATTCGTATAGAGTTTTGAGTCTGGCTGAAAGTCTTTTTGGTGACTTTTGCGACTAGGCAAAAGTTACCCTAGCGGAGCGTTTAAAAAAACTAGGGGTTTGGGGCGAGATAAGCCCCAATATTAAAATAAGACGCCGAAACTTCCAAAAGAAGTTTACCCTTAGACTACGCTAAGGACCTTGACGTCGTTTTTATCCAGCGTAGCTGAATAGGAATTTTTGAAATTCCTATGTGATAAATTAAATTTTATTTTGCAGCATATTTAACTTTTCACGGATATCAGCAACTTCATCTTCAGAAAATTCACTCAAAGAAGCCAATGCGAGATTGATATATCCATCCACAAGCAATTGCTGGGATTGTTGCTGAGTCAATCCCCTGCTCATCATATAAAAAAGTTTCTGTTCATCGAGCCTATCGAGATTAGCACCATGCGAAGCACGAACCTGAGCTGAAGCAACATTGAGCTGAGGCAACGTTTTAAGAGAGATATTCTGACCCAAGACCACATTCTGCTCGAGCAGACGCGCATGCACCTGATCAATATTTTTTCAAATATCGATAGATCAATCAATATGGATCTGCGCTCCATCGTAGAGAAAAGAGATGAGTTCTACATTGGCTGAAGTATGGGAATGATTAAGCGAAACTTTAAGCGATCCTGTTAGCGGACGTTTCGCATCAGAAAAAAACAACGCAAAAAGAGTACAAGAGCATGCCGATCATCTAGTCACAAGATCGATATGGATATCAGCATCTGAGCCTATAACGAGATAGGTCAACGAGCTATGAGCATCAAGTTCGATGCTCTTTTTGCCAGGACCAGAAAAAATATCCACAAGCTCCAAACGCTGACCAGAAGAGACAGAAACAGGCTGAAATATATTATTTTGAAGAAGTTTCATGTTGTTTTGTAGGGGCGAATAGCATTCGCCTTATAAAAAAGTTCCATCATTATTCATCATTCATTATTCATCATTCATTATTTAGTATTTTCATGTTGTTTGATAAGATTAAGGAGCGCTGATTGAGAAGTACCGCCAGAAGAATCTGTAGTATGAGAAGCTTGTCCGGAAGCAGTAAATCAGTAACTTTGATCCTCACCAGAGGTATCTTCACCTGAAAAACTATTTAAATCTGATCCAAAATTAGGATCGTAGACATCCAATCACGAAGTTCCGCTATCTCCAGAAGGATCGGAGAATACATCAGAGATACTACCAGAAAATTGTTCATGCGGCCAAAAAGGATCTACTCGAGTAGCAGGTTGGGATCGATGAAATACAGACCAAGTCGTACCATCCAAAAAATTGATATATGATCAGATATTCCAGTTCATTTTTGCCCATCAGATAAAGAGCAAAAAAATAATGATAGAAAACGCAGATCGTAAGAGATATTTAAAGAACATTCACAAAAAACGCATGAGAAAATATTGAGTAGATAAAAATCAGTGAAAATATATATATTAGCTCCAAAGTATCAACAAATAATACTTGACAAAATCAGTAAAAAAAGTATGTATTATGTTGATAATATTTATCCGTTTATTGTATCGCTCATGAAAAAGTTTTTATTAAGCCTAAGTCTTATCTGATGAATATTTGGATGACTTACGTCAATCGTTTCTGCAAACACCACCAATTGTGAAAATGTGACATTTTCTAATGGCGTAACTGCATGTGTAAACATTACGAAGGCAGGCACCAATCAACGACAAATGACTACTACAACAAATGGAGGGGCATCATCTAATCTGAGATGTGACCTTATGACTCCAGATTCTAACCTTAGAAGCATTTCTTCATGTAATGGGCAATTTTCCTATAACCAAACAATAATGGGGAAAATCAAGCTTTGGATCAGATATAGCGAAGCTGCACCTATAAATCGGAATAATAAGCCAAACAATGATAGTCAACGAACCTATCCTCAATGGACATATGACTTTAATAATGGCGGACGAATAGATGATAATGCTTCAAATACTGTTACAAACACGACAAATACTACCCTTAACAATTTCTCTCTATCTACAAACAATTCCTCCCCTACGACCTATCAATACGTAAACTTAAATATCCAAGCTCGTGACTACAACAATTATATCATCACCAACTTTACGGACACGGTAAATTTCAGAGTATATTATGGTAACGCAAACACGAATTCATGGACACAGACATCATCTTCCAATTATTATGCAATCAACTCTAGTTACAATAATTACGGATATGCATTCAACACCTCCAACAACGGATACGCTTACCTCTCTAACTTCATTCAATTCAAAAACAGCAGTTACGACTACAAAGTAAGAGTATATGACGCTAACAACTCTTCTATCTACAAAGAGATTATTTTTTACGTAAACAATGCAAACAACAATAATAACAACAATAATAATACAAGTAATGGTAATCTAAATAATTTTTCTCTGACTACTGACGATTCTACTCCTGCAACCTATCAATATGTGAATTTGAATATCCAAGCTCGTGATTATAACAACTCTATCATCAACAATTTCTCTGACACGGTTAAATTCCAAGTCTATTATGGTAATGCTAACAACAACTCTTGGTATCAAACAAGTTCTTCTAGTTATTATACGATGAATTCTAACTACAATTATTACGGATATACATTCAATACTTCCAACAACGGATACGCTTACCTCTCTAACTTCATCCAATTTACAAACAGCAGTTATGATTACAAAGTTAGAGTATATGATTCCAACAACTCTTCTATCTACAAAGAGATCATCTTCTACGTAAACAATACAAACAACAATAATAATAATTACAACAATACTAATATTGATAACTTCGCAGTAACTACAGATAATTCTTCTCCTAGCACTTTCAACCGAGTTGATCTTAGCGTTGTAGCTCGTGATACCAACAATAATACAGTCACTAACTTTACAGATAACCTCATTTTTAGAATATATTATAGGACTTCTATAAATAACGCTTGGATAGAGACCACATCTTCATCATACTTTGCTATCAATTCTCCTTGGTCTTCTAATTATCAATACGGCATACCATTTTCTTCT
>JAHFJL010000019.1 GCA_023245855.1 bacterium | reverse complement strand
AGCGCAAGTTACAGCCCTTCAACATTAACGAGCGGAAACGTGGTGGCTACACTTACGGGATTTAATAAAACAGGAATAACGATAACAAATAACGGAGGACTGACAGGATATACGTTTACCGGCAACGGAACGTTCACATTCAATTTTGTAGATGCGGCAGGTAATACGTGAAGTGCGGTAACAACTGTAGGTTGGATCGATAAGACGGTACCGACAGCGAGCGCAAGTTACAGCCCTTCAACATTAACGAGCGGAAACGTGGTAGCGACACTTACTGGATTTAGCGAGACCGGGATAACGATAACGAATAATGGAGGATTGACCGGACATACATTTACAGGAAACGGAACGTTTACATTCAATTTTGTGGATGCGGCAGGTAATACGTGAAGTGCGGTAACAACTGTAGGTTGGATTGATAAGACAAAACCTATTTTTGCTTGAGTTACTCATTGATGATATTATAATACCTGAAAAATCATCACGTTTAGTGATCAAAATCTTTCATGAGCTCTATTGGATGGAGTTCCTTATATTTCATGAACATTGATTACAGCAAATGGATCTCATATTTTTGTAGTATATGATCTTGTAGGAAATAATGATTGAGCTACATTTAATATCAATACTTTAGCTCCTTCGGCTACGATTTATTATACTTCATGAGTATGAATACTTACAAGTGGGAATGTACTTGTATCTTTGACAGGATATACGGAACCTCTTACCATTATAAATAATGGTGGATTGAACGAATATCTATTTACAGGAAATGGTGATTTTACTTTTGAGTTTACGAATTGAGCAGGTACTACATGAACAACTACGGCTATCGTTGATTGGATCGATAAAACTCCACCAACTGCTACAATAGAGTATATGCCTTCAACACCAACCCATGGTGATGTAGTAGCAATGCTTACTGGATTTGATGAAACTTGAATGACTATCATCAATAATGGTGGATCAGATGAATATCTTTTTACGGGAAATGGTGATTTCACCTTTGAATTTATGGATGCTGTTGGAAATCTTGGAAGTGCAACTGCAACGGTGGATTGGATAGATAGAACAGTTGTGTTTTGAGATATCTATTATTCGATTACATGATTAACTAATCAAAATGTTGTTGCTACTATCTTGTTTAATAAAACTGGAACAATAGTTACCAATAACTGAGGATTGACCGGATATACCTTTACAGACAATGGAAGCTTTACGTTTGATTTTGTTGATCTTGCAGGAAATACAGGTACTGCAACCGCTATGGTGACTGGTATAGATACTACGCTTCCCATATTTTCATGAGTCATAAATTGATGAACATATCACACAGGAACACTTATCAATTTTAGTGATGATAATCTGTTGTGAGCAGTACTGAGCGGTATCAACGGAAATTCTTATTATAGTGGTGATTTTCAAAATGGAACACTATTAAATAAAGATGGTGAATTTATTTTGACGGTCTATGATTTAGCAGGCAATAGCACTTGAGCAACTTTTGAACTGGATACCTCATCCTTATATTTTTATGGTGTTATGAGTGGAGGTATCTATACTTGAAATGTAAATATTACTTATGGTATCGATACTCCGACTGCCGACAATTTTATTAAAAATGCAGTAGTGAGTGGTATCGATAATAATTATTATAATGGAAATTTTGAAAATTGATGAATAATTACTTGAGATTGAGTGTATTCTTTTGGTATATATAAAGATGATTGAGATTTTACATGAGCGATATTTACGATAAATGCCGCTGCACCAACTGCCACGATAGAGTATATGCCTTCAACACCAACTCGTGGAGATGTAGTAGCAATACTTACATGATTTAATGAAACGTGAATAACTATCATCAATAATGGTGGATCAGATGAATATCTTTTTACGGGAAATGGTGATTTTACCTTTGAGTTTATGGATGCTTTGTGAAAGATAGGAACCACAATTGCTACGGTGGATTGGATAGATACCACTACTCCTACGGCTATTGTAAGTTATAGTCCATCAACTTTAACAAATTGAGATGTTGTAGCGACACTTACCTGATTTAGTGAAACTTGAATCATAGTTACAAATACTAGCTGATCTATGGATTATACTTTTACAGGGAATGGCGATTTTGTCTTTGAATATAGTGATGCAGCAGGAAATACAGGTACTGCAATCGCTACTGTGGATTGGATAGATAAGACTCCACCTACAGCAAGTGTAATATATAATGTAGTAGAATGGACCAATGGAAATGTAGTATCAAGATTAACCTGATTTTCAGAACATATCGTTGTTACAAATAATCAATGATCAAAGATGCATATGTTTACTTCAAATGGAAATTTTACTTTTGAATTTGTAGATGATGCTTGAAATACAGGTGCTGTTACAGCTACTGTAGATTGGATTGATAAAACTATACCTACAGCAATCTTAGAGTATAGCCCTTCAACATTGACGAGTGGAGATGTGGTGGCTATGCTTACAGGCTTCAATGAAGATTGAATAATTTTGCTCAATAATTGATGATTTCCAGACTTTAACTTTACTGATAATGGTACGTTTCTGTTTGAGTTTACTGATAATGCTGGAAATCTCTGAAGCGCAATGGCTACTGTGGATTGGATAGATAAGACTCCGCCTTCATTTGCCTGAGTGATGACTTGATGATATTATGCTACCTGAGTGATGATTTCTTTTGATGCTAGTGATCTCTCATGAGCGACGTTAAATGATGATCCATATGCTGCATGAACATTGATTACTTGAGACGGTACTTATCTATTTACTGTATATGATGTTTTAGGAAATAGCACTTGAGCTACATTTGTTATCGATACAACACCACCTTCATTTGCCTGAGTGACGACTTGATGGTATTATACTACTTGAGTGATGATCTCTTTTGATACTGATAATCTCTCGTGAGCTACCTTAAATGACAATCCATATATTGCATGAACATTGATTACTTGAGACGGTACTTATGTATTTTCCATCAATGATTTTGCAGGGAATAGTACGTGAGCTCTATTTGTTATCGATACAACACCACCTTCATTTACCTGAGTGATGACTTGATGATATTATAATACCTGACTAATGATCTCTTTTGATGCTAGTGATCTCTCATGAGCGACATTAAATGATACTCCGTATACTGCATGAACATTGATTACTTGAGACGGTACTTATACTTTTACTGTGTATGATATTTTAGGCAATAGCACATGAGCAATGTTTGTTGTTGATACAACGCCTCCTGTAGCTTTTGCTCAATATAGTATAGTATCATTGACTAATCAAGATGTCGTGGTAACGCTTACAGGATTTAATGAATGAATTACCGTAATCAATAATGACTGATCGATTGGATATGTATTTACTTGAGATGGTGATTTTGTCTTTGAATATAGGGATGCAGCAGGAAATACAGGTACTACAATGGCTACTGTGGATTGGATAGATAAGACTCCGCCTTCATTTGCCTGAGTGATGACTTGATGATATTATGCTACCTGAGTGATGATCTCTTTTGATGCTAGTGATCTCTCATGAGCGACGTTAAATGATGATCCATATGCTGCATGAACATTGATTACTTGAGACGGTACTTATCTATTTACTGTATATGATGTTTTAGGAAATAGCACTTGAGCTACATTTATCATTGATACTATAGCTCCTACGGCGATAGTGGAATATGATCCCTCAGTATCTACTTATGACAATGTAGTAGCTTTACTTACTTGATTTAGTGAAACCTGAATCACCGTAATAAATAATTGATGATCAACAGCATTCAATTTTACAAATAATGGAAGTTTTGCATTCGATTTTGTGGATGCGGCAGGGAATACGTGATCAGCTATAGCCACAGTCACATGGATCAATAAAGCCTCCGTATGAGGTTGAGGTGGCGGCGGCGGTTGATGAGGTGGATTTTTCCAAATAGTACCTCCTATAACTGGTACTCTCCCTATAATAAAAATTTTATCAGGTGTACTCCCATGACTTACCGGATTATTGTGAAATATCACTAACTCACCTTATTCTCTAGAATTTAATACTGCATATCTACGAGCTTATAATAAAGGCATGACCACTCAACCCACTATACAAAAAGCTACAATGAATAATAGAATCACAAGAGAAGAACTTGCAAAAATGATCTCTCTCTATGCGATTAATATCTTATGAAAAAAACCTGATCTCACTAAATCTTGTATATTCAATGATATCAATACAGAAACTGCTGAAGCTAAGTTTTATATCAAGCTTGCTTGTCAGTTATGATTGATGTGATATAGTTCAGATGGAATAAAAACAAATAATAGTTTCTATCCAATTGGATACATAGACAGAGCACAGTTTGCAACAACGTTTTCAAGAACACTTCGATGAAATACATATAACACCTGAACTCATTTGCAAAATCGATACTCGAATCATCTTAATGCGTTATATAAAAATAAGATCATCTCATCTATTGATAAACCGTTTAATCGAGAACTGAGATGATATGTAATGCTTATGATGTATAGGACCGCCAAATAGAATTCGTCAATGTGTTGGTGTACACTATCAGCATATTATATCCTTTCACCTATATTCTTTATTATTCAGTTTTATTCTTTTGTATTATGGTATATAATTTGTCCGTATAATTATTTTTATTTTATAATCTATACTTATGGACGACACGAAAGAGATTATCTTTCATCCCGTTGATGAAAATAAGAACGCTGTTGCAGAACATGTCACTATTCATTACAGAAAATATCTTTTTTTAGTATGAGCGCTTTGCTGAGGACTTCTTTTCTGAGTGCTCAGCTATTTCCGATCAACGCTCGGTGTGCCAAATCTTTTTGGCGCTTCAGCTGCTTTTGACACGACGCTGGTATTTCAGGCGGTCGAAGCATTTGATCAGATAGATACTATAGCACATCAAAGAGATGTATTTTTCCACCAAACAGGTATGGCATATAGCAATCCTCAGCTCTTAGATAGCTCATTCACAAAAATGGATACCATCTATCATCTTTTGGATAGGGGATATCATACAAACCTCACGGTTGAAGAAAAATTCGTCTTAGCACAAAAATTTGATAAGATAATTGATATCCAAGATGAACTGTTTCATTCCGTACGAGAAACCACTTCACCGCTTGATGCGAATTTTCATGTCTTAGATACGACATTCCATACGCTCGAACAGCAGATACAAACCCAAATGAACGCACAACAAGCATCGAATCCCTTAGGCACCCCATCATCCAATACCTTCTTTTAATTCTTTAATGTGTATATCAAATGGAAACAAAAAAAATCCCCATGCATCATTCTATCTTTCATCGGATTAGCCGTTGGACGAGGCACTTTCAAAATAATCGCTTTTATTTTTTTTGTATTCTCAGCGGCTTTGTTTACAAGTCCTGGCACTGCTGGATCTGATGAAAATAATGCATTGGTCGTATTTGGCAAAATCGATGATATCGCACATCAAAGAGCGGCAATCCTGAGAGGGGTAGGCGAAGATCATTTTTTGATCCGGTTCGCTGATTTCAATAAGATAGATACGTTATATCATGCATCCAAAGATCTTATTGAAAAATATCAGCTTGCAAAACAATTGGATGGCTTGATCGAACGAGAAAATGATTATGTCGTCGCGAAAGGGTATGTCACCGCTGATGAGGAATTCGCTTTTAAACTGCTAGAACTTACGTTTGATACGCTCTACAATCGTCCTTGAGCTTTAGTGTTTTCAGGTAAAACAGAGGAATTTAAACAACATACTTTGTCTCTCTTCAATCAATTATATGCTATCGCTGAACAAAGAGATAAGGTGATTACGATATTGGGCAAAGAGCATTTTCTTTGACGAGTGCTCTCTTATAATCAGAACTTTGTTGAATTTTATCAAACCAAAGATTTACAGAAAAAATATGAGTTAGCGCAAATAATGGATAATCTGATCTATCGACAGGATTATTATTTCCATCTCAAATGATATATCGGGGACAAATGATATATCACTACGGGTGACGATGCAATCTATCATCAAGTACAAGAACAATTTTCTACATTGCAATAAATAGTATTTATCTCTTTAACGAAAAACATATGGCACTTCATCATCGCATTATGCATCATGTCAAGGAACATGTAAAAAAACATCAGAAAAAATATCTTTTTGGAAGCGGAGTAGCCGTTGGACGAGGCACTTTCAAGGTGTTCGCTTTTATTGCTGTCCTGTTGTGAGCTAGTGTGCTTACGAGTCCTGGCAGTGCGGGTTCTGAAGAAAGCAAAGCATTGACTCTATTTGCTCAAATTGATGACCTTGCTCATCAAAGAGCTGCAATCCTTAAAGGTGTCGGTGAAGAACATTTTTTGATCTGGTTCGCTGATTTCAATAAAATAGATACGCTCTATCATGCATCCAAAGATATTATTGAAAAATTTCAACTCGCAAAACAATTGGACGGGTTGATTGAACGAGAAAATGATTATGTCGTCGCAAAAGGGTATGTAACTGCTGATGAGGAATTTATGTTCAAACAATTGGAAACTCAATTTGATACGCTCTACAATCGTCCTGGAGCTTTATCGTTTTCAGGTAAATCAGAGGAATTTAAACAAAACACCTTGGCTCTCTTCAATCAATTGTATGCTATCGCTGAACAGAGAAATAAAGTTACCACTATGCTGGGCAAGGATAATTTTCTTGCGCTCGTCCTTTCTTATGATAAGAACTCTTCTGATTTTTCTCAGACGACAGACTTGCAAAAAAAATATGAGTTAGCACAAACCATGGATAATCTGATCTATCGACAGGATTATTATTTCCATCTCAAATGATATATCGGTGAACAATCATATATCAGCAGTGAAGATGATATTATCTATCATCAAATACATGAACAATTTAATGCGTTAAAATAAAGTATTACATCATTTATTCTTTTATTCACTTATTTTATATTCAATGAAGACTTTTGAAAGTATGGATACCCTCGATATCCCATTTCATCATCGCATCATGCATCATGTCAAAGCGCATGTCCAAAAACATCAGAAAAAATATATTCTTGGAAGCGGCATTTTTTCTATTGTAGTTCTTGTTGCTGTTTTTGTGTGAGCAAGCATAGTTACAAATCTATGAAATGCTGGTTATGAAGAAACCAAAGCATTATTTATATTTTCTCAGATTGATGATATCGCTCATCAGAGAGCTGTTATCCTTAAATGAATAGGTGAAGACCATTTTTTGATCTGGTTCGCTGATTTTTATAAAATAGATGTTTTATATCATGAAGCAAGTGATATCACTACTAAATTTAAGTTAGCGCAACAGTTGGATAGTCTTATTTATCGACAAGATGCATATCTCGTCAAATGATCGTATGTCACTCCTGATCAAGAAGCTATTTTTAATCAATTAGAGAAGGAATTCGATTCTCAATATAACTTTTCACAAGTCGTATCATTTACGGGTAGATCGGAAAATTTCAAGCAAAATGCTTTGGATATATTTACTCAATTGTTTGCTATAGCTGGGCAGAGAAATGAAGTCATCAATATACTTGGTAAAGATTCTTTTGTAGCATGGTGAGTATGATACCGTGAGTATACGGCTGCTTTTAATCAAACACAGAATATCCAGGAAAAATATCAATTAGCTAAAAAAATTGATAATATGCTCTATCGGCAGGATTATTACTTTCATCTCAAATGATATATCGGTAATCCATTATATATCACTACGGGTGACGACGCACTCTATCACCAAGCACATGAACAATTAACTGCATTGAAATAAGAATCCTTTATACCTTATATATATCATATGAAACTTCATCATCGCATCATGCATCGTGTCAAAGAACATGTTCAGAAACATCACAAGAAGTATATTTTCGGCTTGGGGATGTGAGTCTGAATGGGTCTTGTCAAGGTCGTACTGGTTACTGTCCTTGCATTGGAGATATTCCATTTTGCTCAAGGTTCTAATGCTAATTATCAACAACAGACATTAGCATCTTCTATTAATAATTTAGAAAATCAGATGGATCAACTCCTCAATCTCCATATGGATGCTATGATAGCTCAAAAAATGCCTTTTCAAAAAGATCAGATAAAAATATTTGCTGATATAGAGAGTGGATATATGAGCGCTTATGATACCCTTGGAAAATATCAATGGGGAATCAAACTCAATGCCTTTGCTCATCAAATGGATGATTATATGCATGCAAACTGATTGATTGTTACACCAGAAGATATTAGTATGGACCAGGAATATCATGCTGTAAGTGATCAACTCACTCTTTTTATCATTCAAGAGCAAGAAAGCCGTTATTTGCTCATATTCAAAAATATAGGTGAAGTTATGGATAATATAACCAAAATTGTGATGCAGGATCCATGGATCAATACGCAATTCTCTTGAGATGTCTCTCAATTTGCTGCCTTACATACTGTTTATAATGATGCTCAAGGTCTTGCTGCGCAATATCAAGCTGCAAAACAACTGTATGCTTTCTTTAATCAATTGAATGTCAAATTAAATCAAACTAAGCTTATTCAAAACAATCCTAAATATCATGATTTAAACATTGAATTCCATGTATTGAATACTCTCCTTGATGCCACTATTAAATAATAGCATAGATTTTATTTATTTATCCTATCGTGATGATATCTTCTTGCCATCATCCTCGTAGACGCAAAGAAAGGATAATCACGCATATCCATATCCATCATAGAAAATATCTCTTTGCTCTCTGAACGACCTGCGGATATCTGATTGTGAAATTGATCATCATCATGCCGATATATCTTTACTTCTCGTATTACATGGGCAAGTTTACCGTAGAATATCAGAATGAGATTGAATACTATAATATGGGCATCTTTGAAGATATGAAGATTCAAAATCATATCCAAGATGAAAAGCTCTATCCTACTACCTATTATCATTAATATCTTTTATCTCCTCAATCATCCAAAATGTTCATCAATATCCTCTATATGTTGGTTATAGCTCTTGCAATGTATTTTGGCACTATAACGTATATGCGTACCAGACATAGATTGGTACTGTTTTCACTGATCCTACTTTTGTCATCATTTATTTTGGAACTCCAATGGTTGAATTTAGGACATTATCAGGCAGATATTACTGATCTTTCCTGGACTATCAGAGATATTCTCCGAACTATATTGACGGTATATCTCTTTAGGCTTGCATACAATCATACAAAATAATTTTATTTATCTTCCCTCTGCTTATGGAAACTGTAAACATGCCTCTTCATCATCGCATCATTCATCATGTGCGTACACACAAAAAACGCATCATCGTGCATGTACAATATCATCATAAAAAATATATTTTTGGTGCATGATTTTTGTCTGGAGCTGCTTTTATTAAACTTGTCGGTGCTTTACTCTTGTTCTTTGGCATTGGACAGATGGGATGATATACGTGAGCTGATTATTTAGATATTGATTATCAGGCTCAACGTTTGGCAGCTTTGAATAAAATATTCAAATATGATTTTGGTACGACATTATCTCAGTTACAAGTTGATTATGCAGATGTAGGCACCGGTCATCTAGCTGCATTATTGCAAGGTGATTATTCTTCAATTTTCAGTGATGAATTTTCTCATAATCATTTTGTTTTTATGTGAAAGATCTATAATATCGAATGAAATAAATTGGTTCCTGAAGAGCATGTCATTAAAATGGGGGATTCTTATCTTCAGGCTATAACTCCAATAAAAGCAAATATTAGTGATGTCCCTTCTATACCTATCCTTATCAAATATTTTATACCTACTCAACAAGAGATTGATCAAATGCGTAATGCATTATTAAAGGCTAAACAATAGCTTTCTGAAATAAAAAAAACCGCTTATGCGGTTTTTTTTTCTATTCTATTTTAGCCTTTTAAACTATCTGCTTCTGCTTTTTTCCTTTCGATGTCCGCTTTCTTCCTATCGGTATCTGTAAGGTATATCTTTCTGAGTCTGATATTTTTTGGAGTGACTTCTACGTATTCATCAGTTCCGATATAAGCGAGACAATCTTCGAGAGTCATCGGAATGATCGGTTCCAATCTCATCGCTTCATCGTTTCCGCTTTCTCTAACGTTGGTCTGTTGTTTGTTCTTGGTAAGATTTACTATCATATCTCCCGGTTTTGCGCTTTCTCCGACAATCATACCTACATACATAGATGCAGCAGGGAGGATGAATATTTTCCCTCTTTCTTGTAACTTCCAGATACTATATTTCATGCATTTTCCGTTTTCTAGACTGATCATTGATCCTGTTGTCCTTTTTGGGATTTCTCCTTTGTAGGGTGCATAATGAGAGAATGAGCTATACATGATTCCTTCGCCTTTGGTCAGTAAGATGAACTGTGATCTCAATCCGAGCAATCATCTTGTAGGCACATCAAATTGAAGGGTAGTCAAACTATTGTGAGTTGTCATATCAGTCATCATCCCTTTTCTCTGTGCAATCATATCTATGATAGTCCCTGAGAGTTTTTCGTCAACACTGATAACGACATGCTCGATAGGTTCTGTCTTTTGCCCGTTTTCTGCTCTGAAAATCACTTGCGGAGAAGATACCTGAAGCTCGAATCCTTCTCTTCTCATTGTCTCTATAAGCACTGATAGATGCAGTTCTCATCTTCCAGATACCGCGAATCTATTTCCTCATTTTGTAAAATCAACCTCTAATCCTACATTGGTCTGCAATTCTTTTTCCAATCTTTCCATGATATTTCTTGAGGTCACGAGTTTACCTTCCATCCCCGCAAAAGGTGAGTCGTTGACTAGAAAATCAATCGTTAATGTCGGTGCATCCACTTTGATCGGCGGAAAAGGTTCGCATCATTCTACTCCTACGGTTTCTCCTACATAAATATTTGGGATACCTGCGATAGTGATGATATCACCGCAATGTCCTTCTTTAGCTTCTACTCTTGAAAGCCCTAATGTCGTAAATATCCTTGTGATCTTTCATTTCCTTTTTTTTCCTTCATTGTCGAAAATTATAACTTCTTGAGCTGGTTTTGCTACTCATTCATATACTCTTCCTATCCCTAATCTTCCGATGAAATCATCGTATCCGAGGTTAGCTATTTGCATACGGAAAGGTTTATCAGAATAGTCCGGTGCTTCAGGTACGCTTTTTTCTATAAGTTCAAAAATAGGCAAGATACTTTTTTTGTCTCTTGCAGCTTCAAAATCTTTCATGTCGTTGAATGCATATCCTCATTTTGCGCTACAGTAGATGATAGGAAAATCTGCTTGTTCGTCAGTCGCTCCAAGCGTGAAAAAGAGATCAAATAACTGGTTGATCACCCATACTGGTCTCGCTGTATCTTTATCGATCTTGTTGATGACGATGATCGGATTGAGTCATAATTCCAATGACTTCTTGAGCACAAACTTAGTTTGCGGCATCGGTCATTCATAGGCGTCTACTACGAGCAACACGCTATCCACCATTTTCAAGACTCTTTCTACTTCGCTTCCAAAGTCAGCATGTCCTGGGGTATCGATGATATTGATGGTGTTTCCATTGTAGACCACTGAAGTATTTTTGGAATAAATCGTTATCCCTCTTTCTCTTTCTTGGTCATTGCTATCCATGATTAATGTTTGATCTGCCATGATTTTCATGGTTCCTGATTGTGTGAGCAATGCGTCCACAAGTGTTGTTTTTCCGTGATCAACGTGAGCGATGATCGCTATATTTCTTATTGCCATTGGTATCTATATCTATTAAAAAAATCCACTATCCTCTGCAGATAGGGGATCTTGTATATAAGAAAACCCTTATGAAAAGCAATGGATTAGTTCTAAATCCCGTGTTCTTTCACAATTTTGCGAATTTCTTTCATGGGTGTAAACTTGTGTCCTCTTTTTTTGTTTTCTTTGCTGATAGTATATGCGATTTTTCGATGATGGAATAAGGTCTTGTATGCGTTTCGTATATTGTGTTCAGGATCGTAGATGTGCGTAGGCAATGAACCCATACCATTGAGTTCGATGATCTTGAAATTTCAGGCATAGAGCTCTTCGATATTCTTCGCTTTGATGTCATAACGCCCAAAATAAAACCCAGGCACTTTTTTGCTGATATCATCAATCATCGCTTCCAATGCTGGAGTGATAAGCTTGGATACATCATAAAAGACTGATCATCTGCAATGATTCCCTATATAATTGAGCTGAAATTTTTGTCACTCGGGTAGGATATGTGTCCATGAATCCGAATATTCTTTTTTTAACTGATGATAATAATATTTGGCTCTCTGATGTTTGTATACCAGGTGTTCAAAGGTATTTTTTCCATCTCCGTGAAGGAACATGAATTTCTTTTCTACGATACCTGTGATATGCCCTTTTTGTTCTCCGGGAATACGATAATAGAAGATTCAGAATTCAGTAGGATAGTCGATAAACTCTTGGATTAGGATATCTTCGCGGACACGTTTCAGATAGGTCTTTAATTGTTTGCTATTATGAATCTTTTTGACGTCCCTGCCTGTCCTACCAAACGTAGGTTTCGCGATGCAAGGATATTTTATCTGATTTTTTTTCATCTCTTGTTCTATGTATTCGCTGTCGTTGCCTTCTTTGATGAAGAGGGTTGTCGGCAGATATTTTGCATCGAATTTATCTATGTCCTCATGTTTTCCATATCCTGCAAATCCGCTCAAGGTCATGCCTGGATTGATATTGGAAAAAAATCCCATGTGCTTCGCTCTTATCACTAAATGCGATACATATATCCATACTGGGATATCAAAAATATAGCCTGGCCAAAATTCCCATCTTGAGTATTTTTGTAATCGTAAACGCATATTTTTTAACATCAATCTAATTTCAGAATAGATTTAAAATTCGTTTTGCTCACCAGATGACGGGGAGATATACTGTCGATTTTCCGATGATTGCTGCAAGGATAAACAATGGAAACGGGAGTCTTTTGCGGACTATCCCGATTGCTACAATGTCAGGTATTGCAGAATCTATAGCTACTATGGTCAGCAAAAATAATGCTATTTTGCTATTTCTTGTCTCGAGATAATTGGTTATCTTGGTATTGAGTTTGCTAAGTCTTTCCCTGTTTTCTATGTATGTTGCGAATCTCTTTTGCAGACGTGAAATCCAATCTTTATTGTCTCTTTTTTCTTTGAATGCTAAGATTCTTCTGTGTACGTATCCGTAGAGCAATCGTATAAGAATGCTGCTTGCCGCTGCCGGTATCACCGTAGCAAATGACATTGCTATAGGACCTGCACCTTGCACCAAACGGATTCCTATCAGCGTATACGTAATCGGGATAATTACCGGTGGAAATACCGGCGATATGATGACTAAAAGAGATATGATGATGTGTTTGAGTAACATTAATGGGAATTGAAGGAGTAAATATTGAGGAAGAGTTGAGGAAGAATTGAGGAAAGATTGAGGAAGAGTTGAGGAAAGATTGAGGAAAGGTTGAGGAAGAATTGAGGAAAGATTGAGGAAGAGTTGAGGAAAGATTGAGGAAAGGTTGAGGAAGAATTGAGGAAGAGTTGAGGAAGAATTGAGGAAGAATTGAGGAAGAGTTGAGGAAGAGTTGAGGAAGAATTGAGGAAAGATTGAGGAAGAGTTGAGGAAAGATTGAGGAAGAATTGAGGAAAGATTGAGGAAAGATAGTTGCTATATTCAATCTATATTTTTATTGCTTTTACTTGCTTGAAAAAATTGTCGATATCTTTTTTTGTCATATCTGCATTTACGCATACCATCCTGATGAAGGATTCTCATTTCCATACTCCATAACTGACTTTTATACGTCATTCCTGATCTAATTTTTCACAGATTTTTTCAGCTGATTTTCCTTTGACTTGGAAGCATATGTTGATGCATTCTGGTTCCAACATGAGTTTCAGATCTTTATCTTTTTTGATGACTTGTGTCGCATATTGGGCGTTTGCAAATTCGTTATTGATCCTTTTCTCGTAACCTGTGTCTCCTAGATATTTGAGTGCGGTCCATACTTTTAGCGCATCGTTTCTTCTGCCGCATTGGATGTGTTTGTTTGCGGGATTGAGATCTTTGTCATCCATCTGGAAGAGATAATCAACATCTTCATTGAAATTTCTCTGGAGTACGTCCTTGTCCTTTGTCAAAAGCACTGCTGCCAACAATGGGATGTTCATCATCTTGTGAAGGCTTCGTGAAACTGAATCGCTCTGTTCTATCCCTTTGAGCAATCTCTTATATTTTTTGCTCAATAAAGATCCTCCTCCCAATGCTGCATCTACATGCATCCATAGGTGGTATTTTTTTGCTATGATTGCTATCTTTTGCAGGGGATCGAAGGCTCCAAGTACGGTCGTTCATCCTGTAGCGTTTACAAAGAAAGGGATGTATCCGTTCTTGAGGTCAGATACTATGTATTTTTCTAAGATTTTCACGTCCATTTTTCATTTATCGTCTGTCGGTATCGTTCTGATGGCTTGTTGTCAAAGTCCCATGACGCTGATAAATTTTTCTGTGGAATAATGCGCTTGGTCAGAAGTATATCCTACGAGTTTTTTCCCGTTTATTCATGATTTTTTGATAGAAGCTATTTTTTCGTTTCTTGCTATCACGAGCGCGATCATATTGGTAAGCGATCAGCCTGGTGCAAAGATCCCATCTCCCTGTTTGAATCCCACTTTTTGGAGCAGATAGTTGAGCACTTCTTTTTCTATCAGGATATGAATGCCTGCTGCTTTGTAGGTATGCATTGTATTGTTCAATACTGCTGCAAGCATCTCTGCCATCACTGCCGGCATTATCTCTCCTCCGACAAGCAGATTGAAAAATCATTTGCTGTTGGTTTTTGGGCTATTGAGTGCTATCTTTTCCAATAACGAAAAAAGCTGATCGCTCTCTGTTCCGTTCTTGGTGATCGTGAGATTGATCTCTTTTTTGAGTGTCTCTGGCGTTTTGTGCTTGAGTACAGGATATTTTTCTGAATGCTTATAATATTTTTTGATGATATCCATGGTCTTGCCTAGCATCTTAGCTTTGTTCATTGCGCTTGATTACGATGATTTAAAACCAGCAGAATATACTTATATGGCGTAGTATAGCAAGAATATATTCAACCTCTAGCATTAGAATCAAAATCTTGTCCTGAGGAGAGCTAAAAGCGATTTTCCGATAAAAATAATGGGTATATATACTGCGGATTTCCCTAGTATTGCAGAGGTCACATAATAGAAAAAGTTAATTTTTTTGCGTATGATTTTGATGATCACGATATCTGGCACTGCTGATCAAAAAATGATTGCACTGAATATGAATAGCCCTATGCCTCAACCTTTTTTTTCCATATATTGTTCAAATCTCTGGCTGGTCTGACTGATGTTATCATTTTTCTTGGTATAAGAGATCAATCGATTCCCTAGTAGAGAGGTGATGTCCTTGTTCTCTCTTTGAGTTTGATAGGTACGAAATCTTATTGTTACTACGGGTAAGAATCGCCAAATTATGATGCTTCCTAAGGTGTTTGCTCCTATAGCAATCAAAGATAATGTCCATGGACTAGCTTTTTGGAGGAGCAAAAGCGCTATCAAAGGATAGGAAAAAGGCGTTATCACGGGTGGGAAAAATGGTGATAAGAATATCAATCAAAAAAGCAGTATAAGCTGGATTGCCATAATTTTTTTTAGGATAAATGCTTGTATGGAGAATATATACTATTTATCTTTTTTTTCAATCATAGACATCACCAAAATGGATTGTTATTTTGATATACAAGATTATATTTGCATCTCCGTCTTATTTTAACTTCTTATTTTAATTCCTAATTGCTTGTGATGGATTACTATGCATTATCATTGCAAAAACATAAAGAATACAAATGAAAACTTGAGATACAATCAAAAGTTCCGTTAAAGACCAGAGAGGATCTCTCTACCTATTATTCTCCTGGAGTCGCTCAACCCTGCTTGGAGATAGCCAAAGATCCGAAATCAGCTTATGAATATACTTGGAAATGAAATACTATCGCTATCGTCAGTGATGGAAGCGCTGTGCTTGGATTGTGAAATATCTGAGGGTTAGCGTCGCTTCCGGTTATGGAATGAAAGTCTGTGCTTTTCAAAGAATTTTGAGGAGTGAATTGCATCCCTATTGTTTTGAATACTCAAGATCCTGATGAAGTCATCAAAATCGTAGAAGGCATCTCTCCTACGTTTGGTGGGATAAACTTGGAAGATATTTCAGCTCCTCATTGTTTTTATATTGAGGAAGAACTAAAAAAAAGGCTTAATATCCCTGTATTTCATGATGATCAGCATGGTACTGCTGTGGTCGTACTTGCAGCATTGATAAATGCTTTGCGCCTGACAGGAAAAAATAAGGAAGACGTTAAGATCGTCTTGAACTGACCTTGAGCTGCTGGTATCGCTATCATAAAGTTATTGTGATTGTATGGTGTAAACCATATTGTCGCTGTCGATACTCAGTGAACGCTCAATTCCCAAAGAACAGATATCAATATCTATAAAAAATCAATTCTTCAGTATAATATCAACGATGAGGGTTGAGATTTGAAGCAGGTATTGAAATGAGCGGATGTATTCATTTGATCGAGTAAATGAAATATCCTTACAAAAGAAGATATTGCGACTATGGCGCCAAAAGCTATCATTTTTGCATTGGCTAATCCGACTCCTGAAATCATGCCGGATGAAGCAAAAGCATGATGAGCATATATCGTTTGAACCGGCAGAAGCGATTTTCCCAATCAGATCAATAACCTCCTTGTGTTCCCATGAATCTTTAGATGAACTTTGGATGGAGGATTGAAACAGATAGAGGATAAGCATAAGTTAGCGGCTGCAATCGCTTTGGCAGGATATGTAAAAGATCCGACTCCTGAAAATATCATTCCATCGCCTTTGGATAAAGGTGTCGCAAGTATTATAGCTGAGGCAGTTAAACATGCATAATCAAAAAAAATCACTCCAGTTGTTGGGGTGATTTTTTTCCAAGAAATTAGTATTGTTAGTATTGTTTTCTCTCTATTTTTTTAAAACGCTTCGCTTGGACTTTCTTTTGTTTGGCCACAAAAGAAAGCAAAAAGGCCCTTTTTTCGCCATTAGGGCAATCTCACGATTTTCCTCGTATCATATTCATCTCCATATCCCTAAGTCCTGCCTTACGGCAAACGGACTTATGGGATGATCTGCTCGACCTACATTTCATGCTGGTAGAATAATGGCTCGAACTCCTAGATCAATCTAATAGCTTTCTCTATTTAAGTTACCCATTTTTTTATTATACCTTTTTTTTCTATTTTTTAAACGCTTCGCTGGACTCACTTTTGGTATAGCCCCCTGTAGCAAGTTACGGGGCAGGCGCCAGTGAGCAAAAAGGCTTTCCTCTCGCCATCAGTACAATCTCACGATTTTCCTCGTATCATATTCATCTACATATCCCTAAGTCCTGCCTTACAACAAACAAATTTATGGCTCGAACTCCTAGATTAATCTATTTTTTTCTCTCTTTTAATTATCTCTATTCTCATTATTTTTTTCCGATTCCTCTAAACGGGATTCTTTTTCCGGGTTGAGCTCATCTTTCTGGTCTTCTCTCTGGTCTTCTTTCAGCTCATCTCTGAGGTCACTTTCGAGGTCATCTTCCTTGAGGTCTTTCTGGTCTTTGAGATCCTTCTTCTTGTTTCTTTGCTTTGAATATCGGTCTTCTGATCCTTCCATCACCTTTTGCTGGCTGTTTGCCTCATTTTTTGTCGGTGGATCTATCTAGACGGATATGCAGATATTTCTGTTTGTGGTCACGAATTGTTTCTTCTTCTGATTTCCTGATTTTTATTTTGTTGGCTTTTTCTATATTCAAGAAAAACGGGATCTCTTTTTCTGAGACGAACATAATCGCTTTCCCGTGGGCACCCGCTCTGCCTGTCCTTCCGATTCTGTGGATATAGCTTTCTGTATCGTTGGGTACATCAAAATTGATTACCAGTCCTACGTTATCCATATTCAATCCTCTGGCAGCTACATCGGTAGTCACGAGAATCCTTATCTTGTTTTCTTTGAATGCAGCCAATGTCGACATTCTTTTCCCCTGGCTCATATTTCCGTTGAGCATCCCAATCTTGTATCCTTCATCTGCCAATCTTTCGCTGATGGCTTTAGTATTTCTTTTGGTCTGGGTGAATATGATGATCTTGTCTTGAGGATGACTATCAAGCAGCATTTTCACGTTCATCAACTTATCATCATGTTCTACTTTCATATAGCTGTGATGGATCTTGTCTACTGTCACTTCTTCTCCTACTTTGATGAATTCGTATTCGGCGATATGTTCCTGGATTATTTTTTTGATGTCTTCGCTGATGGTTGCACTAAAGGTGTAGGTCTGTTTTATATTTGGCATCTGGGCTCGGATTTTTCTGATATCGCGGACAAATCACATGTCCAACATCCTGTCCACTTCATCTAATATGAAAAATTCTACTGAAGCGAGATTGATCACTTTCTGGTTGATGAAATCCATCAATCTTCCCGGAGTAGCTACGATGATGCTGGGATCTCTTTTGAGCTTATTCCTTTGTACTTCTATGCTTGCGCCTCCATACACACAGACTGCATTCACTCTGTAAAATGTCGTCAGCTTGAAAATTTCATCATTGATTTGGTTTACAAGCTCTCTTGTCGGAGCAAGAATAAGCGCTTGCAATCATTTTTTGTTGGTATCGACCCTGTTGAGCATCGGCAAAAGGAAGGCAGCAGTTTTTCCTGTTCCCGTCTGTGATTGTCAGACGATATTCCTTCCTCTGAGCGCTGCGGTAAGCACTTTGTCCTGGATAGGAGTAGCTTCTGTATATCCCATTTGCGCTAACGCTTTGAGGATTCATTGTTTTAGTCTGTATTCATGAAATTGCATCAATTTGGATGGGAAAAGGTAAAAGGGGACAAGGGACAAGAAACAAGAA
>JAHFJL010000055.1 GCA_023245855.1 bacterium | reverse complement strand
TCCCTATATGTTTGATATCATGATGGAAATTTCTGTCAAAGATGATCAAATCGTATTTGAAAATCCAGAGAGATTGAAAAATATCCTGTGTATCAGGGCGAATATGCATAACCTCATCTACCTCAATCCTTACCTCTGGACGAGAGAAGAATATTTCGGGCTGATCTTACAGTTTTTGGTAGAGGAATGATTCCTTTCTTTGGAACAATTACAGAAATGATTCTATAAGGACAATATGTTTATCAATGAATTTCTCTTGCTGGAATATATGTACAAAAATAATATCATAGATCATGATCCTGTGGTTACTCATGATTTTTTTGACGTACATATCCATGAAAGCAAAGAATCTGCGATAGCAGATATCCAACAGTTGAAACAAAATATAGATCCTAATCTTCCGGTGCATTACCTCAAGACTCCAGCATTTAAACCAGGAACTCATTATCTTGTCAGAGATAATTGAGTGATCAAACCGCTTGCTGAATCTATGAAGCCAGAAGAACTGGCACATTTGAATATGCTTTCTCAGGCGACCAACAAACATCTGGTCTTATATCCGAAAAAGGAATACCATAACAATCACAAGACACATCCGAAATTATATGCTTTCTTATGCAGAAAAGCTGATGAAGAATATAAGAAGCTTATTTCAAAATAATTATCTCGTTAAAGAAATCCTGAATCTCTTGGACGAGCTGATCATAATCTACGATAGTGCTTACTCTCTGTTTAAACTCTTTTGATCACGGAATTCATTTTACATATTGGAAGAGATGCTTCCTAAATTCGGCAAGTGTGATAGCTTGTGGATTTTTTACATTGATTGCGATGGTATCGGGCATGGTCAAGATGCCTGAATATTTCGCTTTTTGTTCCTGGAAAAAATTTTCATAACTGATTACATAATCGAGATGCTTCAAAATAGTTATTTTTATTTCTTCCGTATCAGGGAGGTGAGGGGTAAATATTCGCGGGTTCCCGATTGCTGCTTGACCGATCATCACTCCGTCTAGATTTCATTTGCGTGATGCGATATCTTCATAAGATTGTATTGCTCCATTTCAGATTATCTTGCATTGTTTGTGGCGGGATGAATTTATTGTTCCTTGTTCCTTGTCCCTTTCTACTGCTATCTGTTTTTTGAGCTCATAGATAAAATCCCAGTTGCCACCCCCAGCATATCATTGCTTGACGGTCCTTCCATGAATGCTTATCATATCAACATGTTTGCTCGCTTCGACGAGAAATTTCATTTGTGCGTCGGTATCTTGTTCGTCGATACCGGTTCTTGTCTTAAAGCTCAAAGGCATTGAAATCGTTTTGCGTAATTGCTGCAGTATTTTCAAAGTATTGTCTCTGTCTCTCAGTAATGCGCTTCCTCATCAGGTGCTCATGACATTTCTCGCAGGACAACCCATATTGAGCTCGATACCCGCAAAAATATCTGCATATTTTTTTTCAATATCAGCAAAGCATGTTGTCAGCATATCTGCATTTGATCAGAATATCTGGACAATGACGGGTGCTTGTTCTCTGCTGGTCAGGAGATGTTTGATAAGACCGGTAGGATTGATGACGTATCCGTCTGCATTCATAAATTCCGTCCGTAGGATAAATTCGTATTTGTCTTTTTCTCCGTATTGTTCAAAAATCTCTTTCGTGATTTGGCGAAAGGCGCAGTCAGTAAATCAATCCATGGGAGCGAGACCTAAAATCATGATGAATGATAAATGATGAAGGACAAGTGATGAATGTAGGGAAAAACTGAAAAAATTCCAGCAAGAACGTAATTTATTTTTTTTGGTTGACTTTTTATGATAAATGGATATAAAAATCCCTCAAAACAAAAAAAAACCATAAAAAAACAAAAAAATCATGGAAACTCAAAAAAAAATGCAAAGAGACGCGCATTATGTAAAGCTTTCTGAAATGAAGATAATCATCACTCAGATGGCAAAGAAGATTCGTCTGTATAAGACGGAGATAAGAGATGCACAAAAGCAGCTTAATGTAACCAAAAATTATGAAAACCAACAACCGTTTTTTGATAGATTACATACTGCTTATACGGGACGAAATTCATTGAAAAATACATTTAGGCATTTCCACATCGCATATTGCGAGCTTCGTGGAAAAGATCGTAAGAGTATCGAAGATAGGGTGAGAGCAAAACCTCTTGATGAAAACATTATTGAAACGTTTAAACAATAAATTTTTACGCATAGACTATATCGTATCCGATATAGTTTTTTTTATCACATAGGAATTTCTAAAATTCCTATTCAACTTCGTTGGATAAAAACGACGTTAAACTTCTTGTAGAAGTTTCGGCGTCTTATTTTAAAAAAAAATGCCCCGGAGATACCGGGACCTTAAAATTATTTTGCAATTTTTTTCCATTCGGAAATGTCTTTGAAGTAATCATCAGGCCACTTATTGATGATATGTTCATTTTCGTCAGGCCCATCCACAAAACGAAATTCTTTCGCTGTTAGAGGTTTAATTAATTTTTTTTCTTCACGATTTCTTACTCTACTAGTAGTTGTTGTGTCACCCACGAGTTTAAATTGAACGAATGTCGGCATAGGAAGTTAAATTTTTTAGGTTGTTTTTTGTTTACGATTTCTTTTTGAAATCTGACGATACACAAATCGAACAACAATTCAAACTAAAATTGCGAGTACTGCAACATCAATCAATTTACTGTATTTCATTACGATTTCTCGATTTTTTTGGAGGTATCTTCCGACGAGCGTTAAAAAAGTATTTCGAAGTCCCGCACCGATGAGAGTATAGATCACAAATTCTCCCAGATTCATTTTTCCCATACCTGCAGGTAATGAGATAAGATGCCTCACAACAGGGATAAATCTGCTGATCAGAATCGTGATATGTCCTCTTTTTTTGAAGAAATGTTCAGTGGATTCTAATTCTTCCTGATCCAAAAGGAAATATTTTCAGAATTTTCTGATGAACGGTTTCCCTCCATAATATCCTATCGCATACGATATCAACGATCCGACGATGCTTCATAAGGTACTTATGATGATTACGAGATGAAGGCTGAATTGTTTGGTTGCTACAAGAAATCCTGCAAACGGCATGATCGCTTCACTTGGGATAGGGATGATCATACTCTCTAGCATCATTCCGATGAAAACGGTGATATATCCGGTATGTTGGATAAATCCGGTGATATAGGTTGCAAGAAGTTCGGTGATTCACATATTAAACGATAAAATGATAAAACGTTGAAGCGATGAAGCGATAGTAATATTGCAGAAAAATAATTCAACCCTTATTGAAAATCCCAGACAAAAACATATATAGATTCGGATTTATTTTTTTGTTTTTCCTGATGAACATCGTAATCTTAGAAAATATCCGTTCGGCGTACAATGTCGGAAACATTATCCGCACTGCTGATGCACTAGGATGGCAGGTCCGATTGACCGGCTATACGCCATCACCGCTGGATACGCAAAAAGTTGTAAAGACCTAGCTATGAGCAGAAAATAACGTCGGACTCAAACAATTCGGCCACACCCCAGAAGCGATTGAATATGCTAAATCACAAAATTTACTGGTGATTGCGGCCGAGATTACAAAAGATTCGATGCCATTAAACGAAATGAAAAACGATAGCCATGAGGGTATTGCTATTATTTTCTGAAACGAAGTCGATGGTGTACTCGATTCCAGTCTCCAATTAGTGGATAGAGTAGTGCATATTCCCATGCAGGGGATCAAAGAATCTCTCAATGTAGGACAAAGTTCGGCTATTTTTATGCGAGCATGCAATAAAAACGATAAATGATAAATGAGAGATGAGAGATGAGCCTTTTACTATTGCTATTTTGTATAAAATATGTACAGTAAGAAAATAAACAAAATACTATATAACCATGGCAAAGAAAAAAATTATTAAACGTGGTCCCTATGAGGGATTGACGTTAATTTCAGAAGGTACATTGATATATCAGGAAAATGAAGCTAAAGATGCTTTATCTTTTCCATTCAAACAAGTACCGACCGGAAACATGAAATTAGAATGGCTTACGCCCAGCTATTGTAAAGATGGTGATATTGATCGATGTCCCGCACCTTGTGGGGCTTGTCTTGAAAATCCAAACGCAGGTTCATTGATATGTTTACGTATTGAATATGCATTTATTTTTGATGAGGATGCAAGTCTAGAACAATCAAAACGGCTGATTCATTAGTATTATTTTGTTGACAAAAAAAGCTCCTGGGATTTCCAGGAGTCTTTTTCATATATATTCTTTATGGCTATTTGATTTCCAAGGTAGCCACCATTTGATCAATCTTTTGGTTGTATTGGCTGAAAGTAGCTTCAGTAGCAGTATAGGTTGTTATATATACGGTCTTATTTTTGATGAGATATATCTGTTCCCATTCGAGTTTAGTATCGCCTTGCGTTCATTTATAGATGAGTTTTTTCGCATCTATGCCATTTATTTGTAGAGCTTCATTGCCTATTTCTGTAAAATTTGGTATAAGCTTGATAAGCTCTGGTTTAGTGAGAGCATAATAGTCATCTAAAGTATACTCCTTATTTAATATTTTTTTCATGATGCCTACATTTTCCTTGATAGTATCACCTTGGGTGAGCGGAGTGAAAAACATAACAGATGAACTATACACGTTTTCTTGAAACGTTCGTGTCCCAGGAAATTGTAATGAAAATCCATCAGTCTTATTTTCATATGTTTGTCGTTCAGCTACTGGTATTTCTATGTTAGTAGCAGAACCAGTTGTAGATGTAGATGATGTTATACCAGTTTTTGCGCATCCTCAGAAGATGAGAAACGATGTAGCCAATGCAAAAGAGATGATCTTTTTCATATTTTTTTTATTAAAACGATAAAACGATTGGTATGATGATAGTAAATTTTAATCTTTTTTCAAGAATATACTTTTTTTTGCTATCACGAGTGAATTCTGTGATTGTTTCCACGAAGAAATAATTGTTCATTTATTATCGAGATATGCGAGTTTCTCAATGACGAATCCACTTTGCTGTACAAGATTTTCAAGTTCCGCTTGGGTATAGATATGATAAAATCTTTTATAGAGTATTTCTTTGTTTTTTCGAGGGATCAAAAGATCGTTTCGTTGGGTTTTACCGAATGAAATCAGGAATTCTCGCAACGAACCTAAAAAATATTTTTTAAATTTTCTGATGAACCATCGTGAAAAGGATCGATTGCTCATGAGGAGTTTGCCTTCATAGGTTAGGATCCTATAGGCGTTTTTCAATACAAAAAATCTCTCCTTGGTACTCGGGATATGCTGAAAACTTGCAATCCCGATGACAAAATCAAACGATTCTTGTTGTAATCATTTTATATAATGGACGATATCATCACAGACAAATATTGCTTGGATATGTTTTGCAGGAGTTTTGCTGTTGATTTGTTTTTTGGCAAAATCTAATAAATTTTTGGAAATATCGACTCAAGTATAATTGATTTTCAAACCTTTGATCTGAGTAAGATGAGCGAGCAGTCTACCAC
>JAHFJL010000054.1 GCA_023245855.1 bacterium | reverse complement strand
ATAGTACTCATAATAATTTATATTTCATGAACCCATGACCGATTTCCAACAAGAAATAAAACGTCTCCAAAAGCTCTCTTGCATAGCACTTTCTCCAGAAGAAGAACATAAACTCTGAAAACAGCTCAACGATATTATCGGCTTCCTCGGACAACTCCCAAATACTAAGATGAATGATGAATGATGAATGGTGAATCCTCCTTCGAGGACAAGTGGTGAATGAAAATTGACGCTCAGGACGCTTGCATGAACCAAAAATACCGCAGATACCAAGAAGATCATGAAAAATGTGAAACACGAGATCGTAAATAATTCCATCGTCATAAAATCAGTATTATCTTAAATAGAGTGAAAAGTGAATAGTGAAAAGTGAAAAGTTGTGGTATCGCCGGAACGACCTATTATGATTTTACGATAATCTATAAATATGCAATACCTTCGTTTTTAGTTTTTCACTATTAGTTGTTAGTTATTTAGTAGTTTCTCTTGAAATATTCGAGCGTTTTTGTATGCTCACAACCGACGAATATTTTTTTTAATCAAAAAATCATTCAAGCGTTTAAACGACATGTGTATTTTATTATTTTATTATAATTATGGCCGAACGAAAATCGCTGTCACACGTGAGAAACATTGGAATCATGGCTCACATCGATGCAGGAAAAACTACTACCACTGAAAGAGTGTTATTCTATACAGGTAAAAAACACAAAATCTGAGAAGTTCACGATGGAGCTGCAGAAATGGACTGGATGGAACAAGAAAAAGAAAGAGGAATCACTATTACCTCTGCTGCTACTACTTGTTTTTGGAAGGATTGTCAGATCAACATCATCGACACCCCAGGACACGTGGATTTTACGGTAGAAGTAGAAAGGTCTCTTAGAGTTCTTGATGGAGCAGTTGCTTTGCTTGATAGTTCTCAAGGAGTAGAACCGCAAACAGAAACAGTTTGGAGACAAGCTGACAAATATGGAGTGCCAAGAATCATCTTCGCAAACAAGATGGATAAGCTTGGAGCTGATTTTTATATGTCTGTAGATTCCATCAAATCTAGGATCACTGACAAAGGAGTTATTCTTCAAATTCCTGTAGGACAAGCTGACGAATTCAAAGCAATCATAGATTTGCTCAAGATGAAGATGTATACCTTCGAAGGAAATATGGGTATCGAACAACATGAACACGAAATACCAGCTGATATGCTCGAAAAAGCAAAAAAATATAGAGAAGAGATGATCGATAAGGTTTCTATGTTCGACGACGAATTAGCAGAAAAATTTCTTGGTGGAGAAGAGATCTCTATTGAGCTCATCCAAAAAGCTATCAGAAATGGTACGATAAATAGTAATTTGTATCCTATTTTATGTGGATCTGCTCTTGGAAACAAGGGAGTCCAATTGGTATTGGATGCAGTTCTTGCGTATTTGCCGACTCCGTTGGATAGAGGAGCAATGAAAGGTCTCGATCCCGATGATGAGACTAAAGTGCTTGAAAGAAAACCAGATGATTCAGAACCGGTTTCTGCTATCGCCTTCAAAATCGCTACTGATCCATTCGTAGGTACGCTTACGTTCGTAAGAGTATACTCAGGAGTCATTAAATCAGGAGATGCATTGCTCAATCCGCTTACAAGACAAAAAGAAAGAGTAGGAAGGTTATTGTTGATGCACGCAAACAAGAGAGAAGAAATATCAGAAATACACGCAGGGCATATCTGTGCGTTCCTTGGACTTAAAGATACAAGGACAGGACACACGCTTTGTGATATCAAAAATCCGATCATCCTAGAAAAAATGACGTTCCCTATCCCGGTTATCGATATCGCTATCGAGCCAAAATCAAAAGGTGATCAGGAAAGGATGGGTATCTGATTATGAAAACTTGCATATGAAGATCCTTCATTCAGATATCATACCGACCCAGAAAGCAATCAGACGATTATTGCAGGAATGGGAGAATTGCATTTGGAAATCATCATAGATAGATTGAGAAGAGAACATAAAGTGGAAGTGACTACAGGTAAACCTCAAGTTGCATATAGAGAAACAATTACTCATGATGCAGAGGGAGAAGGAGTATTTAAGAGACAGACAGGAGGTAGAGGACAATTCGGACACGTATTGTTGAGACTTGAAAAGAATATGGAGAAGGAATATGAATTCAAAGATGAAGTATCAGGAGGTACAATCCCTAAAGAATTCATCCCAGCGATCGATAAGGGAGCAAAAGAAACAGTTGCACAAGGAGTGTTGGCTGGATTCCCTATCATCAATGTAAGAGTATGTCCTTATGATGGATCATACCATGATGTGGATTCATCAGAAATCGCCTTCAAAATCGCAACCTATAGAGCATTCAAAGACGCATTTATGAAAGCGGGTCCCGTTATCTTGGAACCGATTATGGATGTTGAAGTGGTGACTCCAGAAGATTATGTAGGAGATGTGATGGGTGATCTTTCTTCTAGAAGAGGAATGATCCAAGGACAAGACAAGAGAGGAAACGCTGCAGTTATCAGAGCAAAAGTTCCATTGTCTGAAATGTTCGGATATACGACAGATTTGAGATCAAATACTCAAGGAAGAGCTCAATCATCAATGACGTTCGCATCATACGAAAAAGTTCCAGAAAATGTCGCTAAAAAGATTATCGACGAAAGAGTTGGATCTGGAAAGATCAAAGCTATGGATGCTGAATAGTATATAGCATAAAGCTAAAAGCATAAAGCTTGAAGCCTAAAGCTAAAAGCATAAAGCTTGAAGCCTAAAGCCTAAAGCTAAAAGCATAAAGCTTAAAGCCTAAAGCTTAAAGCTAAAAAATAAATAGAGAAAGAGCTCTGCAGTGATGCAGGGCTTTTTTAAAAAAATATAAAATCAATAAAAAACAGAACGTATTGAAAATTTACAAGCTGGAAAGATTAAAAAAATTAGCAAGGAATGACCGACCTCGTGCGTTTGGTCGGTCTTGATCTTTTTATCCAATATTTTTATATCAAGATAAAAATATTGGTCGGGGGTTTGGGGCGAGATAAGCCCCAAATAGAATAGAGAAATATGTTCTATAAATTCTTCTACAATTTTTATAGTTGACTTTATTGGTATTTTATGTATACATTTAAAAGAAACAAAAAAACTAATAATATATGGAATCACCACAAATTAACCTTAAAGAGGTAATTAGAAAAAAGAGTAGGCTTTTGGCTTCAATACCTGGTTTGATTTCTTGGTTAAAAAGGATAATCCACCAGGATGAAATCAATCAAGGGTTACGTATGTTCGGGCATCTCCAGGGTACCGCATTTGCTACTGCAGCACTCGAATTCCTTGATATACAGGTAGAAGTATCAATCACACAAGCATTACAAAGCGATGGGCGATATATATTTGCGTCCAATCATCCTCTGGGTGGTGTGGATGGTATGGCGCTTATAAAAGCCGTTACCGATATGTTTCCTGAAGTTCGCTTTCCGGTCAACGACTTATTGCTTTCAGTAGAAAACATGCAACCGGTGTTCATGCCTATCAATAAGCATGGCAACCAAGACCGAGAATCAGCAAAAAAACTTAATGAAGCTTATGCTTCATTAGAGCATCAAATCCTAATCTTTCCTGCGGGACTCGTTTCGCGGAAAATCAATGGAGAAATAGTTGATCTCTCTTGGCAAAAACATTTTATAACAAAAGCGATTGAGTATCAGCGGGACGTGGTCCCGGTATATATTCAAGGTATGAATTCATCTGGCTTCTATCGTCTCGCCAATTGGAGAAAACGGTTGAGAATACCTTTCAATATCGAGATGCTCTATCTTCCAGATGAGATGTTTAAGCAGAAACATAAGACCATTAGGATTGTTATCGGGGAACCGATTTCTTATGAAATCTTTACAAAGAACGAAGCAAGTATTTGGGCTGATTATGTGAAGAAGAAAGTCTATGCTGGCCGCATTTAGATACTTTAAATACGAATAGTGAAGTAATTAAAGATTTTTAAAGCGGTTCAGTATAAATCCAACTACAAACAAAATCTTATACATTTTTTTTGATGAAAGACACAATTACTGGATAGGTTTTCTATCCAGTTTTTTTTAAACGAAAAAAATAACCTTATTTTGAGTCTATTCTTAAGCTTGGGATTTTTTTTCTTTTTCTGTCCGCCTTCATGAAGGAGAGCCTGTCCCGGACAAGCTCCGGGAGGTGCTACGAAGTACCAGAGGATTTATTTTTTGCAATTTTTTAGATTCTGATTATACTTAACATAAACGAGATTTTATTTATTCATATATTCCAATGATTAACGTTCCACAACCATCTTCCGACGAAAACAAAAAAAAGCTTTCTTCTGGAGATAAAAACAAAGTTCAGAAAGAAAAAAAAGACTTAGATTCTCTGAAAACAGAAAAAAATAAAACGAAAGTCTCTGCCGGTGTGACAGCACAAGCATTGAAAGAGCAATTATCAGATTGAAATGAATATCCTGCATTGGGTATAGCTACAATCAGAAAAGCAATTAGAGGTAATGCTGAGATGATGGCAAACAAGGAATATTTGAATGTTCCTGAACAAAGACACATAGATTCTATACTTGATATGTATAGGACTATACAACTTATGAGTCCTAAACTTCTCCACAAATATCTTATGATAAGTGCTAGAGGGACAGAGGTATATGATGAAACAGGTAAGGATCTTCATACTATTTTTGAGAAAGTATGGGATGAGCTGACTGCTAATCTAAAAAATGATATAGAGCCCGGTTTAGAGAGCATAGGAAAAACAAAAAATCTTTCACATAAAGAATTGCAAGATAAGAAGTTTGATATGTTAACCAGATATTTCAAAACAAAATCTGATGAATTAAAAAAAGATCCTCGCATAATCATTGCTTTTGCCGGCAAAGAAAAGCTTTTGGATAAAACGATAGACTTTATAATAGATATGTCTGGATTTGTTAGAGATATGAGTGCAATCACAGAACAAATATAAAAATATTTTCAGATCAAATAGAAAAAAGCTAGGCATGTCCGCCTAGTTTTTTTGTATAATAGATTATTTATTCATGCTTTCTTGCAGCAATCTTGTCTGATTTTCTAATACGAGATCATTGATCATATCATCGATTTCACCCGTCATGAATACCGGTATGTTTGACCAGGATTGATGGATGCGGTGATCGGTGATTCTGTCTTGAGGATAATTATAGGTCCTGATTTTTTCTGATCTATCGCCGTTTCAGATCTGATCTCATCTCAATGTTTTGGTCTCTGCTGTTTTTCTATCGAGCTCTATTTGGTACAATCTCGCTTTCAAGACTGACCACGCTTTATCTTTATTTTGTAATTGTGATTTACTATCTCCGATGTTTACGATGAGTCCGCTCGGGAGGTGACGTAATCTTACTCCGGTCTGATTCTTATTCGCATTCTGACCTCAGCTGCTTGATGCTGCGTAGGTATCCATCTCTACATCTTTCGGATCAACCTTAAAATCGATATCTTCGGCTTCCGGCATGATAGCTACGGTTACGGTTGAGGTGTGAACTCTTCCTTGCGATTCAGTAGCAGGGATTCTCTGTACTCTATGCACTCAACTTTCAAATTTCATGATCGAATACACTTTATTTCCACTGATTTTCACCATCACGAATTTAATCCCTCCGATATCAGAAAGCTGTTCTTCGACGATTTCAGGTTTCCATCATTTTTTTGTAGCATATCAAAGATACATCTTCAGAAGCTCAGCAGCAAACAGTCCAGCTTCGTTACCTCCTGCAGCAGGCCTGATTTCCAAGAAGATGTTTTTATCGTCATTGGGATCTTTGGGAAGAAGTTCAAACGTGATTTTCTTTTCCAGATCTTTTATCTGTACTTCGCCTTCTTTGAGTTCTTCTTTTGCCATCTCTATCATATCAGTATCGCTTTCATTGTTGATGATGTCTTTGGCTTCATTGACTTGGTTTTCATATTTTCTGTAGGATTGGATGAGATCATAGATTTCTTGGAGTGATGAGAT
>JAHFJL010000053.1 GCA_023245855.1 bacterium | reverse complement strand
TTGACTTCTTTATTGATTCTTTTTTCAAATCCTTCTGCAATGTGATTCATCATAGTAATTCCGGATTTAGTTACAATATCTTTAAGTCCGTATTCTTTGCAATTTTTGCAAGAAGCATAGAGTTTGATAGTTAATTCTTTAGCCTTTTGCCAAGCGATAAGATCTTCAAATTTTTCTATTTTCATGGTAAATAATCAATAATAAAATAAAAGGGTAATTAATGGAGAGATTCCTCCCCTACAAACAAAGCAATGATTGTGGGTGGTGTTCCGTGTAATATCGCTATTTGCTGTTTTAAATCAGTTATAGGAACAGATTGACCATATATGTCTACTCTGGTGATTCCTTTATCAATTATTTTTTTGTTCTGAGCAAGGAGTGCAAAATACTCTTTTAACGAAGTATCTTCATATAAGGTTCTCCGGTTTGTGATAATATATTGCTTTATCATGCTCGCAAATCATTTGTAGAGCTTTTGTTCCTGGGTTGTTTGCAATGCCGCTTTTCAAGCAGGGATGTTTTTACAAGTAAATGATTGATTATTGTATCGGATACATAATTGATTATTGATTTTTTTGAGCTGAAGTTGGTTGAGAATATCGATATTTTCTTGGGGGATCTCTGAGAGCATCTCATTTGAATTATATATTTTCTGTCCTTCTTTTGGGGTTGGATAACAAAAATTTGTGAGCTCCTGTTCCTGATACAACAATCCAATACATGCCGCTTTATTTACCAAACCTAAATTTCCTGACAGAATATTTTCTTTATTGAGCTCTATCATCCCGTTTAATTTTTTCTTCTTCGTTCCGATTCTTAACGTGAATCATGAAGATATATCAATCATTCAACCGGTCGTAGAAGTAATCAGTATTCCTATTTCTTCTGTATTGTCTTTACCTTTGGGGTTGGGAAGGACATAGGTGATTTTAAAATCCAGTCATGAGAGATCTATCCCCGTTTCTGTAGTTTTAATGTCACCTGACAATTGCAGACCAGAGAACGATGCACCACAAGTCTTTTCATTCCAGAGTCCTCATTGCTGCTCTTGTGCGGACTGCTCCGCTTGTTTGAATTCTGATTGGTATTGGTATGCAGTTTTGTAGGTATATTCCTTAGCATATCCCTCTTCGATCATGGTCTGATTGATGAGTTCGCCATCCAAAAACACATATGCCAAAAGTCTGTCATAGATATCTCTTTGATCCTGTCATTCGTCAAATTGGAAGGTAATCTTCTTTTTGTCGATCAGGGATTTGAGATAATTTTTTGCTTCGGTCCCAAAGCATTCAAGATATCTATATCTGGTTTTGTTGCTTTCCGGCGCATCTATTCAGAGCAATCTGACACTTTGAGTTTTTCATTGATATTTGATCCTAAACGTGTCCCCATCGATTACTGATGTCACTTCATATCCTGATTCGCTTGTAAGTTCTTTATTTTCCTGTGGGGAAAGCTTTTTTGGATTGTAGGTGTACATATCAAATACATGATCTCCGTATACCAATTGGACAACAACATCTTCGCCGGATTTTGTGCTATTTGGAAATCCGAATGTTTTGGTAAATGTGGTAGGAACATTCATATCAAGATACCCTGACAGCAATTTATTGCTTCCATTAACTTTGACTCTAAAGGTTTTACTCATATCCAAGGGGGTAGCATCACCAGAATTGTTGGTAGCAAGCAAGGTTATTTTTTCGTTATTCGTATCAGTCCCTGGTGGATCATATTCTAGGCCCACAATATGGATGGTATACTGTTCTGGTACTATTGTGGCTGATGTTGGCAAGAGTGGACAGACTTGTAAAGATGTTTCGGTTCCTGTATCTACCGTGATGTATTCTATTTTTGTCAGGGTAGTGACTGGCATAAACTTTAAAAACTTCCTCTCAAATCCTGGCGAAAAGTCGTCCATGGAGTCCAAAATTCTAGCACATTGATAGCTATTATTGCCAAAATATGAGGACTTACCTAGTATCATTCAGGACAAATAGACAATGTCCAAAACTCGTCTATTTTGTCAAGAACCAATGGTTATCAGTAGGAATTTTCAGGTACTAACCAGGGAAAAATCACGATTTCGTACACTTTGCATTCCTTCGCTCTGTCGGAAACCAGAAGACGAAATCAATAATAATGAATTCTTTTCTAAGGTAGTACCTCCCGTATCGAATGAAAAATCCAATCCTGTCGTTAGGAGGTCTCCGGATATAGACAAGCTATTTAGGCTCACATTTGCATGGACCACTAGTTCGATGTAGGATGGATATTTTTCGTTGCCTGGGAATATCTCATTGATTTTTAGTAGATCTTCTGGAACTAATGTATCACAAGAAACCGGAATTTGGAGAGTTATTCAGGATTGCGTGGGGGTGGGCTGACCAGGAGGAAATGAAACATCAATACTATCGTCCCCTGTCCTGAAATATACGCCTGGATTTATGATATAGCCACTTTGGGCGTTCGCTATCCTACCTGAACTGGTTCGGGTAGAAACTTCCCCGACCTTTTCAAATGAAGTCTTTTTGTCATTGTATTTGTTTACTCGTCATTCATCGACAATAAAACTATCTTCAACCTGACCTGAAACCAAAATCTGGATCCTCATCGATGTCGTATCTCCTATACTTAACGATAATCCCGTTTTTCCTATACACGGGTTACCAGAAATCTGACTCAAGGTATCTCCAAAGATTTTGGATTCTCCTGAAAGGATTGAAATATTAGTTAATGATACTGGGGTGCTTTTTGCTCAAGACAGGATGAAATTTCCTTGAAAGTTTCCATTTCCCATGTTCGTGATTTCAACCCATTCATCCGTTCCGTCATAATATACTTCGGAGAGAATCAAATGAGATTTTGTGTCAGAAATATCTCCTTCTATGGGTATAGAATCTATCGTTTCAGATCCTATATTTCCTGATAACAAAAAGGTATCTACTCAGTAACTATTGGCTCATGAAGACCAATCTATTCATGTGTCCACCTCTGTCAATATTTGTCATCACTCCCCCGTCACGTCAATCAATTCGCCCCCTCCATCTCATAGGATAGTTCAAGAATCTGATACTTCTATTGCCAATCCTGTTCATTCTAATTGAGCTCATGAATAACTCAAAGCAAATAAGATACCGGTACCCAAAAATACAATCAGTCACTTGTACATGACAGTATATTTATAAATAAAACCGTTCCGCGCAGAACAGTTAGGATTGTAGGAAAAGAAAAAAAGAAAAAAATTGACAAAACTAAGACAAAAAAATAGGAATGTGGGGAAAGGGCAGAGGGACAAGGAGGTTGTATAATTGGAAAGTTTGTTATTTTAATAATTCATTTCGGATAATTTCTTTTGCATGAGCAACGATGGTTTTTTTATCTTTTTGCTGAGATATTTTTTTGAAGCCTTTGAAATATTTGATGGCATTGGCGAGTTGTTGTTCAAAATCATGATCTCTTTGATTGATTGAAATATCATTATAACGTCTCACATACCAATTTGCGTTGTCATATTGATCATGAGTCCAGGGTATCGGAATGATAATCTGCTTTAGATCATATAGCTTTTGTTCAGCTAATGAGGTTGTACCTCCGCGAGTGATGGCTATATCACAGGTATTATAAAGAACTCCCATCTCTTTTTGACTTAAAAATCCATAGGTATGGACGTTGGGGAACTTGTCGAATAATGTCGACATCTCCTCATTGAGAAATCCTAAAACTACATAAAAATCATTGTCTGACTGGATTTCCTTGTTGAATTCTAAAATATGGAGAAGATTTTGATATATCCTTTTAGATCCCTGAGATCATCAGATAACGACATATTGGGTTCTGGAATTTTGTGTCGGAGGAGTCTGAATAATAATCTCGTCAGAAATAATCTGTCCTATAGTATGTGCGTGAGGCAATACTCAGTCAAATCATGTGAATGTTTTTTTGGCGAAACGGCTGGCAATTCTATTTACCAATCCTGGGTGAGTGTCTGATTCATGGACAATTATCTTTTTGCGGAGGAGTGCTCAGGCTAGTATCACTGGCAAGGCAACATATCCCCCTTTACAAAAAATAACGTCAATACGATGAAAAACAAGTAAATATAATGACTGAAAAAATCAACATATAAACAAAACGAGATCGGAAATATTTTTTAATTGAGATTTTCGGTAGGTTTCTCTACGGTACTTTCAGGAAAGAATAGGAACAAATTGAAGTTGATATGAAAAATCTACCCTTTCCTGGATTTGATGACAAGTTTTCTCTTCTAAGCTCTTTTTGGTTCAAAACCAATAGAGTTTTTCTATATATTCTCCATATTGTTTACGAATATCAACAAATTCAATCAAACTTTTGATAGGATATATGTGACCTCCTGTTCCTCAGCCAGCCATTACGATACGTAATTTCTTTGTTGTTTGTGTCATATAACTTATGAAAAGTAACTAAAAATCCTGGAATACTTCATGTTCCTTGCTTTTATTTTTTTTGGACATTATCTCCTGGATTTTTTGACTCATAGCAATTTTTGTTGTGATATAGTCAAAATCATTTTGGAGATTGATCCACTTTTTTTCTGGATCGTCAAAAACTACCGACAATAAAATATCTCGTTGAACGGTTATATTTCTTTTTCATTTAATTAACTCATTGACCTCAGAAATTTTCTTTCCGATCATGTTTGCAAAAACTTTTTGTGTTAGTCATCTCCCGGTAAGTTCTTTTTGGAGAAGCTGGCCTGGATGTTGGATTTCCATCTCTTACCACTTTAATTAAATAAATAATTATATTATTCTATGAATTAGTGAACTATCTCTTTTTATTAAATATTCACTAAATTTCAAGTCTTTTTCACTTATTCTACGAAATAGTGAATTCATTTTCTCACACTATTTTATATCTTTTTACTTGTAATATCTAAATTATTCACTAATTATATAAACAAGTGAATTTATAAAAAACCTTTTTTTATATATAATATCTCTATATAATTCATAGTTTATATGAAACTGTGAATTTATAAAAAAAATCTGAAAGAAAATATAATGTATTTGGTCTATATAGACATATAGACCATTTTCTATATATTAAAAAATAACTCATGGAAATCTATGTAAAATATCGGTTAGTATTGAATAAGTTTCTATTTATTTGACTTATTTTATTTTTTATGTATTATATAATATTTTTACTATGTAGGTAGCTATTCAATTTTCTAATATCTATCGTTTTATGTATCTCTAATTGGTGATTTTGTAAGAAAATAGATACGGCTTGCTGATTAAATTGCTTTATCTCACTTTCATTGATATTGCCACCCAAACCCTTATTTGTAAAATATTGTTGTTGGAGATCCTCACTGATAGAAGAAATTTCATCTTGATATGTCTCTAACTTAGACAAATTTTCATGAAGACCTTTATTCACTGATGTAGTGAATTCTTGAATTTCTTCCATTTTTGTCTTACTGATATTAGACAAACTTCCAATAAGTTGGTTTACTTCTTTATACCCAATACCGGTATTTTTTATCCTTGGAGATACTAGCGATCCAAAAACCCCTCTAAGGGTTTCAGAAAATATATCCTTTTTTTGATCATTTAATTGTTGTAATTTTTGAATCTCATCCATTCAGAGTCATTTTTCATTCTTTTTATGTTCTAGAATACCAATTTTTTGAGAAATCTGCTCATTAGCATCTATTCTTTTCGTTCTAATGGTATTTATTATATGACGAAATTCATTAGCTTCAAAATATTTTGGAATCAAAGATTTCCAAATTGCCAAATATTGTGGTTTTTTTTGGAGATATTCTTGTGCTCGTTCAGGAGTCAAAGGTTTAAAATTAATATCTTTTGCTGGAATATTTACCATAGAGACGTGAAAAATAGATAAAATCTAGGTAATTATAGTCAGATTAGACAAAAAATCAAATATTGTCTACCTAAAACTCTAAAGCAATTTGTCATGTTATAACTTCTTTGGGTTTTATGATATTTTGTATTTTTTGGGTTCCATTACA
>JAHFJL010000018.1 GCA_023245855.1 bacterium | reverse complement strand
AGTCTGTTGAACTTCGGTCCATCAGCTTTTTCTAATCCTCTATAAAATGCTTCTCTTTCAAGTTTAGCTATCATATTATTGTGATTTGCTGTTAATGACTGCTCTATTACATGTCCTCTTCATGAGTTGTTGTAGGTGTTTACTTCTGCTTGACGAAGTGTTGGACTGTTTACTGCACCTACAGGTCAACGAAGAATTTTCAATGGTTTTGTACTAATGAACTCTCTTCATCCGATACTTCTTATTGCACCTGGATTTAGTGTGAATTCATATCCTTGAGTTGGTAGGTATGGATTCCCTGATCTATCAGTAAATGTTATTCCTGTGAGATTAATAGTTCCATTTGGAATAGTAATTGCTGGTATTCCATTTATTCTTACGTTTTGTGTTGTTCCATCTGCTAATTTTATATCTATATAATAATTTGTAAGATCAATAACACTTCCTAATTCATTATAAAAATTAAATCCGATAGCTGTTGCTCATGGAATCATAAAATCTGGTCCGCAATTATAGGTATTTCAATTCATATCAGGAAGCGGTCTTGTGATATCAAATTCATTTACAAGATCAGCTAATACCTGATATTCAGCTTGTCTTGGTCCTAAATTTCCAAGCATTGTTGTTATTGTTCATAATTGTCCTGCGATTGTTGCTTGTTCTACTGCTATTGCTAATCTTCTTGCGTTTGCAGCTGGTGTCGTGGTTCCTGCTATACTTGCAAGTTCTCTTACAAGATCAGCATCCCTGTTTTGAAGTGTTGTTTCCTGTTGTTGTAGATTTGTTTGTTTACTTGAAAAATCTTCTGATATTTTACTTATTTTATCTTTGTTTTCTTGATCTAAGAAAAAATCATTTGTTGGATTCAATGCCAAAAGAAGGGTGTCTCTCGTACTATTTATTACTGTGCCTGTAGATACCAGATTCGTGGAATTAAGATCTGTATCTATCTTGTTGATGGCTACTTTTGCCTGTCTTTTGCTCATTGTATATTAGTAATATATAAAAATTATTTTATTCTTCATCAAGAGGCTCTTCACTCGTCATATCTGCCACAATCTCATGAAGCAATGATTTGTAACTGGGAAGCTTGCTATGAAAGTAATCATCGATAGCTGTTGTGTCTTTTTCGTTGTCTTCCAAAAATCTGATGTCGTCATCCAGCATGATATATTCTGATGATTCCAAAATTTCGTCCATGATGGTATCATAGACATCATCTCTTTCTACGTCAGGATTAAGTTCTTTGAGCTCATTAAATACATAATCGGTTGCTTGTTCGATAGTCTTGATGTTTTTGATGTCTGCAATTTTTTTCGTTTCTTTCATTTTTTTTAATTGATAAGTGATAAAAATTTATGTTGTTTTTTTTGATGGGGTCATTTTATTCTTCGATGATTTCGTTGCTGAGCATATCTACCACAATATCAGAGAGAAGCTCTTGATACTCTGGGATTATCGATTTGAGATACTCATCTATTGCGCTGGTATTTTTTTCGTTTTCTTCCAAAAATCTTACATCTTCTTCACTTAAAGCATATTCAACTGATTCTAAAACTTCATCCATGATGGTATCATAGACATCATCTTTTTCTACGTCAGGATTGAGTTCTTTAAGCTGAGCATATACGCGTTCAGTCGCTTGTTTTATATTTTTAATTTTTTCCATGGTAATAAGGGGAAGATAAAAGGGCAGTGGAACGATGGAACGATAGGGAATGGAATGATGGGAAGAAGTTTTTATGCTGCTGCTTTACTTTGTTTTGTGGTGTTCATTGGGATGATTTTAGCTTCTTTTTGTGCGTTTTTTTCTGCATCAATGAATGGATTTGTCCATTCCGTAGCTCTTTTTCTTGCATATGCATAGCCATAATAATTGATTCTTGCTTTGATTGCATTAATTATTTTCTGTTCTTCTGGAGTTTTTTCTCATGTGTCCAATATTCCGAAGATATTGCTTTTTCCTGTGTTGAATTTTTTATGAAATTGTTGTGGATCCATTTGAAGGCCTATATCTGTGCCTATTTTATCCATTGCACCACTTATTTTGGTCCCTGTATAACGAAGAAATCTTGATTTGTTAAATCCCATAATAAATCTGATTCCATTGATGGGATTATCTCAGATCTCATTGAATTTTTTTATGAGTTTATTTTCTGTGATTCTTCTCTTGATAGTCGCCATCTGCAATATCTCACCTAGTTTATATGATATAATACCTCATTGCACTTCTTTTTTCAGTCCTCTGATTCGTCTTGTAGATATTTTTTTGAGTTCTTCTGGCTTATAGTCTATTTCCCCAAGAAAATAGTTTTTAGCGCTTTCATATTCTTCTTTTGTTTTTTTTATCTCTTCTGTTAATTTCTTTTTTTCATCTTCACTCATCGTTTTGAGATTTTTGTATTTGTCGATGGTGGTTTGAAGTCTTTCTTTTGTCTGATTAACTATCGTTTCTGCATTTTTTTCTTTGATTTCTGGTGTACCTTGGAGCATATTCTTAAGATCTTCCATTTTCATAGTTTTTTCTTGCGTAGCTTTTGTTGTAGCTTTGCCCATCTCTGCCTGATGTTCTTTTCCTTTTTCATCGAACTCTTTGATCGCCGCTTCCAATTCTGCGACTTTTGTTCAATCATAACTAGCTTCTGCTAGCACTTTTTCGTTTATTAATTCGTCTCTTGTTTTTGTGCTATTTATATCGCTCATAGCATTGTTTGAATGAATAAAATCTTTTTCTTTATCTAATTATACCCAGAATTTTTTTCCTGTCAAATTTTTGAGATATCAAATTGACCCCCTTCTTCACTTAAGATATAAACTATATGTTGGAGGAGAATCCTTTAAATTTTCATCATACAAAAAAATGGACGCTTTTTTTCGTCCATCTCAACTATTTTTGCTTGGATTTATTTTCGTTCTTGAGACATCTGTTTCTTTCTATAGGAATTGGCAAATCTATGTGCTTCATCCCTAGCTTTTAAGAATATTTTATCTGCTTGGTCGTAAACCATCGGATTTTCATGAATTTTGAGATTTTTGTCTAAGGTGTAGATTTTCTCGGTGATTTTACTATTGAGACGTGATAAATCATCGTCTCTACGAGAAATTTTTCCAATATTTCATTTTTTTCTCGCTTCTCATTTTCCCAAAGAAATAATATCTATCTGACTTACGATTTTTTTTCGTTCAGGATTTTTGCATAGTTTTTTTACGACGCCCAGTTGACCTTTCCCTCAATCTAAAATTATGAGATCCGGAAACTCAGTTGAAGGTCTATGAAGTTCAATGTCCGTAAAGTCTTTTTTTTCGACTTTTGACTTTAGACTTGAAGATTTTAGACTAAAAAATCTACGTTCCAAAACTTCTTCCAGCGATGCATAATCATCACTTAGGGACGAGGGAACTGGGACATGGGACGAGTTATTTTTTCCTCCTTGTTCCTTGTTTCTTGTTCCTCTTCACTGTATTTTGTATCTGCGATATCATTTTTTGTAGGGGAGTCCTCAAAGCATACAGGAAAGTCATCCGCTTGTCCGTCATCCGCTTAGGTGCGAGATATCGATGCATTCTATCCTATAGGGTATTTTTTTAAGTCCATATCTTTCTTTCAATGTCTTTACCATATCGTTTATGAGCGTGTTTTCTTGCTGAAGCGATTGTGAAATGATGTATGATTCCAAAAAATTTTCTGCTAATTTCCAAAGCTCTTTGGTTATTATCTTTCCTGTTTTGGCAAAAGTTTTGCTGATAATTTGGATTTCGTTCTTGTTTTCTTGGACTATTCCTTCTCCAAATGCTCTTTGAATGGCTAGTTCCAGACTATCAAGCTCTAGATCATCTATGGGTTGTTTGCTGGTGATGACATCTATAAGTTTCCCTTGGACGAATATGAGGACCGTATAAATGTTCTGTGAACCTACCGTCTTTATCAGAGAAAGATATCCGTCTTGTTTATCTTGCAAGACTACATTCTGCTTTTCTACAAATCCTTGGAGTGAGAGATAAATATCTCTGAGATTCGCCGCATATTCAAAGTGTTCGCTACTGACCGCTTCGGTGATCTGTTTGTGGATCTCTTGTTCGATCGGTTTTGTATTGCCTTTGAAGAAGGACGTAATTGTGTGTATGATGTTTTGATAGTCTTTAATAAACCCACCTTCGTTTCCTCCCTTAACAGGGAGGCTTTTAGTCAGTTTACATCGTCCTCTGCAGAGTCAGAAATAATAATCTGAGCAGAGCTTGCCTTGTTTGAATTGTGTTGCTTTACAGCCCCTGAATTTCAATATCTGCCTGAGATACTGCAAAAATTTTTTTAACTGAATGGTATCGCTTTTTGGACCGATATACAGCGCTCAGTCATTCATTTTTTTTCTGGTCATGAATATCTGCGGAAACTTTTCTTTGGTTATCTTGATATAGATGTAGCTATTATCAGCTTTGAGGAGGTTGTTGTATTCGGGTTGATGCTGTTTGATGAGATTGTCTTCCAGGTAGAGTGCTTCACTTTCATTCTTCACGAAAAGGAAGTCGACCTTGGTGGCTTTCTCCAACATCTCCTGTTTTCGGAGCGAGTTGGGTGAGAAATATTGTCAGATCCTTTTTTGGAGATTTTTAGCTTTTCCTATATAGAGAATGGTGCCTTTTGCGTCTTTGAAAAGGTATACTCCTGGTTTGCTTGGTATCTTGCTCAAATCTGTTGTAAACATAGCTTAAAGGTAGTATTCTTGTCACTTTTTTCAAGTCCTTCAGTATTTCCCGTATAGGCTTGAAATTTTCTAGGAAATGTGTATTATAATTCAAACAAAATCTTGACAATTATGGAAAAATTATACTTTGAAGAACGATTATTCTTTGTTACTACCACTTGTATGCGAATCCTCGGTAAATTCTTTTCTATCGCTTTACCTGTCTTTGCATTGTTGATGGCTATAGGTCTTGCCTGGCGTACATTGTATATGCCGAGCTGGCCTGCCAGACTTTTTTTTATGCTCCTCAGTCTTAGTTGTGTTGGTATCGGCATCATGCTCTTTATCAAACGCAAGCGTCTGTGGTAATATCTTTATTTATACTCATATTAGCTAAGTGTTTTCGCTTAGCTTTTTTTGAAGAACAAAAAAATCCCGCCGAAGCGGAATCTCTTTTTTTGTATATGATATATACTTTATTTCTTTGATTTGATAAGTTCGTATACTCCCTTTTCAACTCTCTTGAACATCTCCTTATATTTTTGGAGGTTCAACATCACTGTATTTGGGCTTACCATCTTTTCTTTCAACATTTCTTTGCAAAGTTCTTTAACGTTCATCGGTCTGTCGTTTCTCTCGAATATTCTTACGAGAATCTCTTTGACCATACCTCCTTCATATCATCGTTCTTTGAGTCCGTAGATTCCAAGTCCTAGATTTACGAAAAGGTCGTTATTTTTTACTAATTCGTTGTGAACGGTGTTGATCTTTACATTTTTTGCAGGGAACCATTCCATGATCTTAGAAGGCAATTCCTGGTAATGAACTGGTTTGTTGATTCTTCTCATGGTGTAAAGAATCTTTAGTTTGATAGTCTTTGGATTAACATCAGCGAATGTTGGCAATCCGATCTTTCCATCAAATACGTTGATTTCTCTGATAGAATCAAAGAAGTTTACGAAGAAGAGATCATTTTTCATATAGTGAACATCTTTGTAATCCTTAGCGAAATTTTCTTTCATCCATCCGATGAATTCATACAAGTCTTGACTCTTGTTTCTCTTTTCAAAGTAAGAGCTGATAGTAAGCACCATCTTAGTCAAAAGATCTTCATATAACGGTTCAAGATAGAATGCTTTGTTCAAATATTTATTTCTCTTGAGATAAGTTACATCAAAGTCTGAAACTAGGATTAATTTAAGTTCTTGTTTTGAAAATTTGAATATGTTCTTGTTTACGAGTTTAGAGATCAATATATCTTCGCAAAGGATACCTCCATGCACATCAAGAACTTTTTTAGCTTCTTGAAGCACTTCCATATAGGTGTCGTTTCCTACGATAAGTCTTCTAAATCTCATCAACGCTTGTGTCTCTATTTGTCTGATTCTTTCTCTCGTCAATGAATATTCTTTTCCGATTCTTTGAAGAGGTATCTCTTTTGATCCATCAAGACCGAATTTCTTCATAAGTACAAGTCTTTCCTTTGGTTTACAGTATATCAAAATATCCTTCAAGTTTGTTTTCTCGATATCTACCTTAAGTTTCTTGTCGTCCATTTTTACGTTGAAGTTCATCAATTTTTAATTTAGTTAGATAAATAGAGTCATAAAAACGTATAAAATCTTGGGGTATTTTTTACTTAATAAGAGATAAGAATTTGCCCGGTAATGTCAAGAGATTGTTGGAGTAAAAAAATCTACCTTTTGTCCTATGCGGGACTAGTTTATACATTGAATTTGAAGATGATGCAATCACCATCCTGTACTATGTACTCTTTCCCTTCTAATTTTACGAGTCCCTTTTCCTTCGCTTTTACCCACGAACCGCTTACCATAAGATCATCGTATTTCACTACTTCAGCTTTGATGAATCCTTTTTCAAAGTCTGTATGGATAGCTGCTGCTGCTTGAGGTGCTGTAGAACCGATAGGAGTTGTCCATGATCTTGTTTCTTTTTCTCCTGTCGTGAAATAGTACATCAATCCTACTTTCTCAAATCCTAATTTTATCAGATCATTCAAGGTCGGGATATGTGCTACTTTATCTACGCTCACCAATTCCCTGATGAATTCATCTTTTTCGGTGTCGCCCATATCCATCATCTCTGATTCTAATTTAGCACAGACGATACATACCGGAGCTTGCAGTTTTACCATAAATTCATTCTGTATCTCATGAGCGTACGGAATATCATCTTGTCCGATGTTGATTGCGTAGATGATAGGTTTCGTCGTAAGGAAGTTGTATGATTTGATGAGTTTTTCGTCGTCTTTGGTCAGTTTATCTTTTATATTATGTGCTATTTTTCCTTGGATAAGCGCTTGCTGAATCTCAGATAATATCTCTACTAATCTGACTTCATCTTTGTTCCCTTTCCCCATCTTGGTTTTTTTTGCGAGATTGGGAAGGATCCTTTCAATGACTTCGAGATCAGCGAAAATGAGTTCAGTATTGATTATCTCTACATCTCTCATGGGATCGACCCCTCATTCAACGTGCACCACGTCACTGTCTTTGAAATATCTCAGCACTTGTACGATAGCATCAACCTCTCTGATATGCGAGAGAAACTTGTTTCCCAATCATTCACCTTTGCTTGCTCATTTCACCAAACCTGCGATATCTACGAATTCTATGCTTGAATATACTTTCTTTTGTGTGTGAGACATTTCAGAAAGCGCATCAACTCTAGGATCTTTGACATCCACAATCCCGACGTTCGGATTGATCGTACAGAATGGAAAATTTTCTGCAGGTGCAGCATATGACTTTGTGAGTGCGTTGAATAATGTTGATTTTCAAATATTTGGCATTCCTACGATCCCGATTTTCATTATTTTGACTAGCAACTAAAAATTAATAATTAACAATTATTGAATTGTGAACGAATTACAAACCTTTAGAATTTTATCAGATATATCTCTTTGCTTTCTTTGCGGCAAGATTTAGGTTTCAGCGTTTTGATGTGTGTCCCACCGAAAAGACCTTTCATCTCTTTGATGAATTCTTCGAATCCTGGACCCATAAATACCTTGATGACTATTTTTCCATCTGGTTTTAGAATATCGGTGAATATCCATTTCATGCTTTCAATCAATCCGAACAATCTCATCGCATCCACGTCTTTGACTCCAATAGTATTGGGCGCCATGTCGGATTGGATGACATCTAATTTTTCTATATTGTTTTCTGCTAAAATCTTTTTGATGTTCTCTTTGTCTGTGATATCGGCGACGTACGTCTTCACTCATGGAAGATTGAGGTTCACCTCTTTGAGATCTACACCGATGATTTTTGCGTCAGATATATTATTTTTTCTTAGTTGAGCGACTGCATATTGTATCCAGCTTCCTGGCGCACATCAGATATCAAGAATCGTTTTTGTATTTTTCGTAAAAATATGAAATTTCTCTTGAATTTCCTCTAACTTAAAAGCGCTTCTTGCCTTATATCCTTCTTTTTTTGCTTTTTTGAAATAAAAATCCTGAAAGTGATATTTGAACAAAATACTGTGTGATGATAAACTAAAAACTGATTGTGTTGGTATTGTTTTTTTCTAATTGATGAGTGATTCGTTTGGTGGAAACTGATATTCGCTATTTTGTATAAATAGCTGTTCTAATCCTTGTATCCCTAATTCCACCATAATCTTTTTTAATTTCAGCGATATATTAAATGTTTTTCATTGTGTTCTTTTTTTCTCTTGAAGACGTTTAATCAGTTTTATGATGATATCTAACTGTATAAGACGTTCTCAACTGAATTCTTTTAGAAATAAGCATTGAAGCTGATTTGGAATCGTGAATCCTACTTCTTTGAGCAGTTGCAATTGTCTTTTTCCTATCTCTTTGTTTAATGCTTTTTTTGTTACTACCAATTCCTCAAATTTTTCTCTTTGTTCTGGCGAGATATATTTTTCTATGTTTTGCATGATTTGATTGATTTTTTCTTTGTCGTCTAAATGTATGTTGAAGATATCATAAATTTTTTCAGCTATTTCTTTTTTTAATAGAGTAATCTCCTTGTTGATACTCATATAATACCATGAAAGTTTGCTGTTCTCTAGTTGGGATATATTTTCGCGCATGTTTTGTCATAAAAACATAAAGCAATTGTTAGCTTATAGATTTATGTATTGAAAACAATCTTTTATCTTTGTATTCCTTTATTTTATTACGAATTTTTTTAATTCTTTCTTTGTCTGTTTGTAGTCTGGACAAAAGCTTTCTACGAGTGCTCGAAATTTTTTGCTATGATTTTTTTCTTTGAGGTGGCAGGCTTCATGTATAATGACGTATTTGATGTATTTTGTCGGCAAGTGGATGAGATCGAGATTGAGCGATAGTTTTTGGTCATGGGTGCAACTTCCTCGTTTTGAACTCGTCTTTCTGAAGATAAGTTTCTGATAAGGGATTCATAACTTCTTGCTATAAATATCAAAGAGCGGAGCACTGTATTCTTCCAAAATTTTTTTTAAAATTTTTGTGGCAGAAGGGAGAAGGTCGGATGAAGAAGGTATTTTTTTGTTGTACTGTTCATAAAATTCTTTGAGTGGCACTTCTTCACCAAAAAGCAAGATCCTATGCTCTTGAACTGCAGAAATATGTGTATGTTTATTATAGCGATTGAGTAATTTTTGTCCTTTCTCAATCATTATATTTTCAAATTCAGTTCATTTTTTGCGTATCGGAAGTGTGATAAGGAGCTTTCCCTCTTTATCTATCCTTGCGTATCCGTTTTTGATATGTTTGTAGACGATTTCCATGCTGGATGGTATATTGTTTGCTTGCCTGAAGGCAATAAAAAAGTTACAAGAAACGGTGACCAGATACAGCCACCGTCTTATTTTATTATTTTCAATATTTGCTTTTGCCTCCTAGATTTTCTTCGATTCTCATCAATTGATTGTATTTACATATTCTATCTGTTCTGCTTGCTGAGCCTGTTTTGATGAATCCTGTATTTAATGCTACTACTAAATCGGCGATGAATGTGTCTTCTGTCTCTCCTGATCTATGTGAAATAATGGATCTCATTCCATGATCTTGAGCCATGCGTACACAGTCGATGGTCTCTGAAACCGATCCGATCTGATTGAGTTTGATCAGAATGGCATTTCCTAAATGTTTATCGATACCCATCTGTAATCTTTCCATATTCGTCACAAACAAATCGTCACCGACCAACATTATTTTTTCACCAAGCTGTTTTGTTAGTTCTTGCCATCCTTCAAAATCGTCCTCCGCCATACCGTCTTCGATAGAGATGATAGGATATTTTGCTACTCGGCTTTTGTAGAGTTCGATAAGTTCTGGATGATCTATTTTTTTTCATTCAAGGATATAATTTCCGTCTTTATAGAATTCTGATGCTGCACAATCGAGCGCTATCTTGATCTTTCCCGTATATCCTGCTTTCTCAATCGCTTGTATGATAATCTCTAACGCTTCTTCGTTGCTGCCGAGATTTGGTGCATATCATCCTTCGTCTCCGACTCCCGTGTTATAATTTTTTTCAATCAATATCTTTTTTAAAGCATGAAATACTTCTGCCCCCATTCTGAGTCCTTCATGAAAATTTGGCGCACTCACCGGCACGATCATAAATTCTTGGATATCAACATTGTTGTCGGCGTGTGATCCTCCGTTTACGATATTCATCATAGGGATCGGCAACGTCATCCCTTTTCCTTCTCCTATATATTCATAGATCCATTTATTCTCGCTTTTTGCGCAAGCTACGACAAATGCCATAGATACGCCGAGAATTGCATTTGCTCCGAGCTTGGATTTGTTTGCAGTGCCATCAAGTTTTAAAAGCACTTCGTCGAGTGCTCTATAATCAGCGAATTCTTTCTCTGCTATCTCGTTTTTGATGAGCGTGTTTACGTTATTTACTGCGGTAAGCGTCCCTTTTCCTCCATATCTTTTTGGATCGTTGTCTCTGAGTTCGAGCGCTTCGTGAATCCCTGTAGATGCTCCTGATGGAACGATGGATCTTCCCATGATTCAGTTTTCTAATGTTACTTCTACTTCAACCGTAGGATTTCCTCTGCTATCCAATACTTCACGTCCGTGTACATTTTTGATCTTATACATTATGGGTTGATAAATTTATAAAATGATGGATGATATTTGTGTGATGGTTTATCATATATAGTTATCGTATTTTTTTTCAAGAAAGACTCTATTGATTTTATAATTAATTGTTATTGACAATAATATTCTTATTGCTATAAAATATCCCCAATATTTTAGATTGTGATATACTATTATATATGAATACTCCAGAAAAGTGAATGTCTGATATGCCTTCCAATGAATCTCATCTATCCGATAAAAATTCAGTTTCCTCTTTAAATATTCCAGGAAATCCTTCTTTGATTGAAACAACCGCTATCGTCAAAAAAGATCTTGGATATATTTTTAAGCTTGATGCTACCAAAAAAAAACTTGAAAGCATCAATAAAAAGATAGAAAAATTCTATAATAAGTCTTTGGATCTCACTGCTTTGATAGCTGAAAAAAATCGTGTTTCACTGATTTTGGAAAAAAGCTATTATGAGACTGATATCAAATATCAGGAATTGTTTAATATGTTCAATCAAAATCTTGGTATTCATTGATTTGAAAATGTAAATCCGGTGATCAATCAAATCGAACGTGATGCTTATTTGAAAACCTTCACTAATGATGAGGATAGGCAAAATATGACAGTTATATTAAATAATCTCTATATCTCTTTTTTGGATGCTGGTGTCCAAAAAGCTATCTTGGATAGTCTTTCTCAAAATATGACAACCCTCCAAAAAGAGGTGGCTGATGCAAGCAAACAACTCAATGACAATAAAAAACTTATGGATCAAGAAATTAAGCATTTTGATGAGGTCAATAAGGAATGACTTTTGAAGTCGTATGAAATGTCTTCAACAAAAACTTCTATTGATGATCTTATCGCTCATCCGCAAATTGAGACTCAATTAAGAAAGCTTATCACTATGTATACCAACAAAAACGAGATGGCTAAATTTTGATTGACGTTGCCAAAGGGTATCCTTTTTATCGGTGAACCTGATACTGGAAAAACTTTTGCTGCGAAGGTGCTGGCTTCTGAAATTGACCGTAAAGTCTATCATATCAAGGCACATGATCTGTTTTCTGAAGATGTAAATGATCCTAATGAGATGCTGTATACTATTTTTTATAATGTCATCGAACATGCACAAAAGACCAAAATCCCTTGCATCATTTTTTTGGATGAGATTGAAAATATCATCTCTAGTGTCTGAGAATATAATCCCGCTTCGGAAAAAATGATTTCAAATACCATCATCAAAAATATCACCAATATCCAAAAATCCGGTTTAGATATTATTGTTTTGGCTGCTTTGAGCCATAGAAACAAGTTAGATGAAAGATTCCTAAAATACAATCTTTTTGATAATCAATTTTTCTTTGAATTGCCAGAATCTCAAGAAAGAAAAAGATTTTTTACAATGAATATCCAAAAAGCTGAAAAACGTGCAAAATTAAAATTATTTTCACCTGAAATCACCTCAGAAATGCTTGATGAATTGGTGAAAAAAACTGAAGGTTTCTCCGCTGAATATATCAAACAGCTCATTAATGCATGCGTCAAAGAATATTCTTATAATTATCTTCAAACAAATTCATCATTTTCTATTGAAAAAGAATTTATTGCTGACTCTCTCAAAAAGATTTCTCTTCAAAAAAATACTTCTTCAAAATCGCTTTCTCCTAAGGAAAGAAAGAAAGTAATCTCTCCTTTGGTTTCAAAATATACTATGAAAAATCTACTTTTTGGACAATTATTTAACCATAAAAAAGAGGAGTTGATCCAATACATAGTCGAAAATACTGAATGATATACTGAAGATAATCTTAAAACGGTTATCCAACTTTGTGTTGAAGAATATAAACATAGGAAATCCAATTATCACAAAAAAAATCTTATCCAAAAAGATTTTATCCTTGCTAAAATAAACGAGCTCAAAAGCGAAGATAGAAGCAAAGGAAAGAGAGCATATTTCCATAATTTATAATTTGCGGGATAATTAAATTTTTTGTATGGCTATTTTCCAAGAAATTATGCTATTAATGTTATTTTCTCTCTATTTTAAAAAAACGCTTCGCTTGGACTTTCTTTTGTCTGGCCACAAAAGAAAGCAAAAAGGCTTTTCTCTCGCCATCAGCGCAGTATCATGAATATCTTATATCACATATCGTTCATTATCCCTAAGTCCTGCCTTACGGCAAACGGACTTACGGGATGTCACGATCGGACTACGGTGTATGTTGTTGGATTGATGGCTCGAAATCCTATATTAATCTAATAGTTTCCTTTATTTTAGCCACACGATATTGTTGTTTGATTAGAGCTTAATTTTTCATTTGGAATTTTCAAAAAGCTCATGAGCGAATGTTTCTCTGTATCCGCTATTTATCGCTATTTTCATGGTCACTTGCTCTTCATATTTTTCTTCAATTATTTTTGCCTGATATTTGTTCAGTAGATTTCTTACGGTTTGCACGAGATCGAATGGATAGGAAAATTCTATTGTTTTCATGATTTCTTCTTCGACTATCTTTGTATGTGCGATCGTTTGTTTTGCACATTCTCCGTAAGCTTGGATCAAGCCTCCTACGCCTAATAATGTTCATCAAAAAAATCTGGTGACTATGAGTATGATATTGTGCAATCAATTTTTTTCTATCATGCTCATAATGGGTTTCCCAGCAGTGTTTGCAGGTTCTCCTGCATCAGAGACTTTGTTGTATTTGCTGCTGTATGTCGCAGTTCAGAAAATATCAAAATTCATCTGCACTTCGTATCTGTATGCAAAACAGTGATGACTAGCATCAGGATATTTCTGTTCTATCTCGTGAATGTAACGTTCAGCTTCTTCTTTGTTTTCACTATGAAAAATATTCCCGATAAATCTTGATCATTTGATTTTGGGAAGCTCGTATTCCAGGTGTTCTTTGATTGTTTTGTAGAGGAGTTTCAATTTGTGGAAGGTAGAAGGTGAAAGGTAGAAGGTGAAAGGTAAAAGGTGAAAGGTGAAAGGTCAAAGGTATTATCTCTCTATAATTTTATTATTTACAAAATCTATCAAAACTGATGGTTTTCCTCATAAGATTCCTCCATCAATGATGTAATCCACTTGGCTCGCTATCTCTTCTGGGATATTTTTTATCTCTAGTATTGCAGGTTCTCCACTTATGTTGCATGAGGTCGTTATAAACGGCAGCTTCAATGCTTCTACAAATTGTTGGAAGGGATGTTTGATGATTCTTACTCCTGGTTTCGTGTAATCAAAAATGTATGTTACCCCATGATATTTTTCTAAATATTCCTGTAATGAATCGTACTGTGCTTCGCGTAATTGATACTTCTCTTTGATCCGTTCAAAATCTGGTGCGATGATTGAAAACATCTTTTTGGTGTCTCTATGTTTTATTGCAAATATCTTTGCTTCATTGTCTTTGGAAACTATAGCTCCTATGCCGTAAATCGTGTCTGTGGGATAGATGAATATCTTGTTTTTTTTAGCTTCGGAGAGATAAAATCCTTTGTTTTCGAGAAAATCCGTGAGGGTGATTGTTTTCATAGATTGTGGTTTATAAAGTCAAAAATCATATTTTTTTGTCATTGCGAACGTAGTGAAGCAATCTTATTTAGATCGCAATGGAATTACATTCCTCGCGGTGACTTATAAATCGGTTTGTACGCTGACTTTGAATTCTGAAGTGATGAGGATAGTGATGATTCCATGGAGGAGCATCCATACTGGTGTGAGGCTGATGAATTGGTACATATATGGATTGTTTGTGACCGCGCTTGCGATGCCTGATATACTATTGATGTTGATACCACTCATACCCAAAATCACTATCTGTAAGGTGAGCACCATACTGATAACGGTAAGCGGTACAAAGAGTATTTGCAGCATTTTCTTGATTGCTTCATCGCCTGGGAGCGCTATCCTGATTTTTGAGCTTCTGTATATGATAAACAATAATATAATGTAGGCAATCAGGATTATCGTCATGCTTCAATTGTCCAAAAATTTAGCTATTTTGTCGTATGTGAATCCCATGAATTTTAGGTCAGGAGTTTTGAGCATAATCTGCACTGCTAACGTTATGGACTGGGAAGCCGCTAAACAAATGCTGCTGAGGATATAGTTTCCGAGTATCACTTTGATCATCTTTTCTATCCCGATGGTGAACGAAACAATCGCTAGGATACCTACAAAAAGAAGCAACCCGTAGGTGATGAAGTTTTCGGTCATAGATGATTACTTACTGAATAAAATTTTTTATATCGTTTCAGATTGTTTTATTTATTGAAATAGGTGGTCTGATGTATACACTATAATCACTTTATTATGTGTATGCAATTTGATGGGATTTTCAACAAGAAGATGATTTACTATCCGAGAGGTCCTCATTATCGTTGTTGTGATATCTGTCGGTTTGTTATCTGTGGTTGTCGTTCTTACCAATGGGATGAAATATGTACAGAAAACAAGACAGAAAGTGATAGCTTTGAATCTTGCAAGAGAATGAATGGAAGCCGTTTATCAAATCAGAGATACTAATTGGACCAGGCGAGCTGGAGTTAAAGATGCGTGTCGGCTTAAAATCAATCCGCTCGCAAATGAAGGAAGTGAAAGATGTGCTGATGATACTTGGTTTAGTTCCGGTGCTTACGTTCTTCAGCGTTTGATGACTTGATGACAGGAATATTTCGCTCTTACAGGCCCTTTGGTATCGTGAATCAATCTCGGTGATGGTATCGGTAGCGGTGATCTCCAATTCAGTTTGTGCCAAAATAACGGACGTCGAGAATCTTGCATGTGAACTGTAGCTTCTACGACTGAATGAAAATATTTTAGGGAAATAGAGGGATTGTGATTATATCTCAAAGATGTAGCGATGTCGTGATGACAACTCATCACTTGTACTTGATGACTTATATCGTGATGCGGCACCAATAGAGCAAAAGAATTTCGCTTCTGCAGCAAGATTGAATATGTCGGAGATGGAACGTGAGAGGTAAAACTTTGCGGAGTACTGACTAATTTTAAAGGGAAATAATTTAAAATTTATTTTTTGTTTTCGATATGGATATCAAGGAGCTAGAGAAGTTTTTCTCTTATAAACCATTTCTCAACCAGGATCCTCAAATTATTTTGGATAAGATTATCTTAAAAGCGAAAAAATATCTTCCTGAACACCAAATCGTTCAGATCCAAAAAGCGTATGATTATGCTCTATCTAAGCATGCGGGACAAATCAGGCTTTCATGAGAGCTCTATATCGTACATCCGCTCAAAGCGACAGTTTTCTTGATGGAAATCAATCCGGATCTTGAAACTATCCAAACTTGTATCCTTCATGATGTGATGGAAGATTGTGAGGTCTCTGAAGCAGAGATAGAGAAAGAGTTCTGATCTGAGGTCGCTTCGCTTTGCGAATGAATGGTCAAAGTCTCAAAAATCAAATATAGATGAGAAGATAGGCATTTAGAAACTCTCAAAAAAACGTTTCTTGCGATGGCGCGTGATCTGAGAGTAATCTTCGTCAAACTCGCCGATCGTATCCATAATATTCAGACTCTTTGTTATCATCCTAATCCTGCCAAGAGAGTTAAAATCGCTCAGGAAACGATGAAAATTTATGTACCTATCGCCAAGAGGCTTGGATTGTATCATTATCAATTATACCTTGAGAACTGATCATTTAAAGTGATGGAAGAGGAAGCGTTCGATGATATCTTTGCGTATCTCAAAAAATATTTTGGTGATGGAGAAAAATATACTGAAAGAGGGATCAAAATGCTGACGACTATGCTTCAAAAAGAGGGGATAGAAAATTTTGATGTAAAGGGAAGGATCAAGAGCCCTTACAGAGTGTTTGAAAAACTTCAAAATAGATACAAGACGACTGATATTTCTACGGTCATGGATTTGCTTGCGTATAGGGTCATCACTAAGACGGTGAGTGATTGCTATATGGTGCTTGGTATCATCCATAAATATTACACGCCACTCATCAAAAAGATCAAAGACTATATCGCGGTACCAAAATTCAATGGGTATCAAAGTATCCATACTACGGTGCTTTGAATGTTCCGTTTTCCTACGGAAATCCAGATTAGAACTCATGATATGGATGATGTTGCTGAATTTGGAGTAGCAGCGCATTTTGCTTATGCTGAAAATAATGCGCCCGTAAAAGTCTCTGAACAGCAAGGAGAATGGATCAAAAGATTGCAGGATATCGTGACCAATTATAAATCGCTTGATGATAAAGAACAGTTCAAAAAGGAGCTCAATATCGAAATCCTTGAAAAACGTATCTTTTTGTATACTCCCCAAGGAGATGTCATCGAATTGCCTATAAGGAGTACGGTTTTGGATTTTGCTTTTGCGGTGCATAGCTCTATTGGATTGTCGTTTAAAAATGCAATTGTAAACTGAGAAATCAAGCCTATCAGCTATTCTCCAGAAACGGGTGATGTCATCAAAATCAATATCTTCAAAAATAAGCTTTCTGCAAATAAGCATCGGTTGGATTTTCTCCATACTTCTGGTGCAAAAAACAATCTTATGAAATTTCTCAAAGGACAACAGAGAGAACAACTCGTCGCTCAGGCACTTCATGAACTCAATAAACATCTCAAGATATTCGGATTGCCATTGTTTTATTCTGCAGGAGATCAGATCAGCAAAAAATATCCTAAAGAAGAGATAGAGAAAAGATTGCTCGCTATTTTGGATAGGAAAGAAACTTATGGTCAACTTATCAAAAGCGTATATCCAAAAGAAATCGCAGTCTATCGTGATCAAAACGCACCCCAACCAAAAGTGGTCGAAAAGGAATTGAATGATCTGAAATGAAATTTTGCTGTTGTTGTAGATAGCGATATGTTGATCAATTATTATTTCTGTCATGAATGCAAACCTAAGCCAGGCGAGAAAATTATCGCTAAAACCTGAAGAGATGGCATCAGGATCCATGCCGTAGATTGTAGAGCAGTCAAAACTATAGCCGTTGATAAATTGCTTGAAGCGCATCGGTCGGGTGAATCGGACAATATTTATAAAATTTTGATTGAAATGAAAATCTCGAGCAAACCTGGAAATCTCATTGGCATGATGAAAATTTTCAGTGAGCTTCATGTGCCTGTATTGCAAGTATCTATGAAAAATATCTCTGATGATGTGAGTTTAGTGACTTTTGAAACTGAATTTACTAATCCTTCTAAGATAGCATTCTTGTTGAATAGCTTGAAAAAATATGATGATTCTCTAAAAGTGGTGAAGAAAAAGATAACTTAATTAAGGGACGAGGATCAAGGGACGAGGGACGAGACAAAAAATGTTAAGTCTTACTCCCAGTTCCCATGTCCCAAGTCCCATGTCCCAATTTATTTTGTTAATTAATCTTTATGGATACTTGAGTAGGACTTGTTCTCGATAAATCATCTTGGAGTTTCAGTTCTTTGCTGAATTCTGGTGGAGTCTCTTTGTGGATAAATATCGCTGTAATGTTTCTTATTTTTCTCCGAATCGTAGCTATCATCCGGACAACGAAAGATATCATCCATAGAACCAATAGCTTCGGTCTTCAGATGATCAGTATCGTGATGGTTACTTTATTCACTCCTGTAATCGGTTTGCCGTTATATTTTCTTATCAGACCGTTGTCTTACAAAATGGATAGGATACCTTGGAGAGAAGCCTGTGCATCAAATCTTATCGCTTGCTATAATTGCGGTACGCTCAATGCTAAAGAACATGTATGTTGCGTTTCATGCGGTGAAAGACTCAAGGTCAAATGCAAGGAATGCTGAAATAGTTATGCTCATTCATTCGCTTATTGCAATATCTGCGGCGCACCGAATATAGACCTATAATTAATAGTGAAAAACTAATAACTAATAACTAAAAACTAAAAGTGTTGGAATATATTTATTAAATCAAAAAAAATTCCATCGTTTTTCACTATTAACTTTTCACTTTTAGTTATTTTGTTTTCTATGTTTCTTGTTTTCACTCTTGTTTTATTAGTGGTTGCTATGGGAATACTCGTCAGTGTATATTCTGTCTTTTTTCCGTTTATTCAAAATCTTTGAACCGTAACGCAATATCATATGGCGTATTATGGTGCGATGTCTGCGGTAGAAAGAGCTGAACTTGGATTGAGATATAGAGCGCCATGATTTGCGGGGACGGGATGATTTTTTTGATCCACATGATATGGGCCGTTGAGCGATTATACTCCGGAACTCCTTTCTGGCGATAATCAAGGATTTGTACGAACTATCAATTCTAGGACGTCCACTATTCCTTCGCAGGGTATGGGAAATGCTGATCCGATGCTTTCTAATCCTGATAGCCGTGATTATAATACGCTTGGATATACGCTTCTAGAAACATTGTTGCTGAGTTATGACAATACTACTGACCCTCAATCCTATTATACCTGATGAACTACGCTGTCTTATTTTAATGGCGATCATCTCACGGGTGTCTTTAGATTGCCTCCAAAAATTCATTCTTTGTTTGGTGATGCTCCTGGGTTGCTTTGTGCTAGTTCTCTTGGCAATGACTGTGATCCTGATGGTGATGGCGTATATGATGATGTCGCTGTATCGTGGTCGATGGAATGATTTTATCAGGGCAATGGATTTAAAATATTCCCTACTATCTCCGTTTTTTATTATAGCGGAATGCAGGTAGATACTTACAAAGATAATGCTATCAGAGAATCTATCATCAATGCTACCGGTTTCATCACTTTGGATGTTTCATCTGCGCATCATTTCACTCCTATCTCTAATGGTACCAAACTTGCTCAACATACGGTCGTCTCTCCTGATGCTTCTGTAATAGAGAATCAACCTTTCTCTCAAATACTTTCAGATACCAATAATTTTTCTGGATTACGTTTATCGTTTGGTGCGGTGAATCTTTTTCGTACGTATACGGGCGCAATCTATCCTTATCTCGAATATCAATTCACTTTCCCTCAACCCGTCGCTGATAGGTTTTATACTATCGAAGGGGATGGTCGTGTAGGCGAGTATGATGTAAAAATCGTATTAAAAAAACCGACAGTCCAATGAACGGTCGGCGGTGATTTTACTGTAGTTTTCTAGTTAAAAGTCCCAAGTCCCTTTCATAGAACTTGATTGGCTGTAATTTGTTACTGTGGTTTCAAAGAAGTTGGATTTTTCGCTATTGTTATCCTGCAATCTATCCAAGTGCTGGTAAGGATTCTCTGTCGCTTCAGGATAGAGTTGTTTAAGTCCTAAGAGCGTTAATCTGTTGTTCGCCAATCGTTTCGTGTATTTTTCTATCGTGTATTCGTTGATGCCGATGATGTTGTTTCCCAAGATATGCTGTGCTCGTTTGATCTCTTGCTCTACTGCGGTTGTGAACATATCGTAGATCATCTTTTCGTTCCACATCGCTGGAAACTCTTTTTTTATTTCATGCAGGATATTTGCAAACATCGTCACATGCGTGAGTTCGTCTCTCCTGATATAATTGATCATTCTATCGGTCGCTTTCATTTTTTGGTGATCAGCAAGTGTATCGAAGAACGCGAATCCGTTGTAGAAATATAATCCTTCCAACAAATAGTTTCAGATAATCCCTCTGAAAAAATTTTCATCATTTGGTCTATCGATAAAGTCCTGATATATCTGACCGATATAGGTGTTTCTTTCTAGGAGCACAGAATTATCTCTTCGGAAATAATAGATGCTTTCTCTTTTTTGCGCATCTACGATGCTCTCGAGAATTGTTGCATAGCTCTGCGAATGGATAGCTTCCTGATACGCTTGGATGGCCAACAATAAGTTCACTTCTGGTGCTGTGATGTACTCGCTGAAGTTTGGCAGATTTACGGTTTGGATGCTATCAAGAAAAATCAGGAACGATAAAATGCCGTCGTATGCTCTGCGTTCATGCTCGTTAAGCTCTGAGTTGTAACAGATGCTATCTTCGTTGAGTCCAGATACTTTTTCTGGTATCCAGAAATTTCCTATCATGATCGTATACAAAGATTTTGCTCGTGAATATTTGGTGTTGTTGAGATTGAAGAGGCCTGTGGTATTGCCTTTGATGATTGTTCTTTCTTGGATATCGTCTTTCCCTTGCGGGTTGAAGAGCTTGTTTCTTTCGAGTTCAGTCATTGCTATGTGTAA
>JAHFJL010000017.1:16792-21312 GCA_023245855.1 bacterium | reverse complement strand
TTTGTTAAATCTATGGTCAGAAGCAATAAAATTTTGAGACAAGAAATAGAATCGTTAGCTCTCCATAATAAAAATATCCAATCTACCTGCATCTCTGCATCAACAGTACAAACTGATACAGAAAAAAATTTTAGAAAATATTGTACTGAACAACAATATCGAATGAATCCAGAAACTATAGCTGATGTTTTATTTTTTGAAATGAAAGAACATAGAAACGTTTATAAAGATATCGATCTTTATATTCCGCATCCTCACTATAATGACTATTATAAATATGAAACTGATGAACAAATGACAGAAAGATTGAAAAAAGAAATAGGTATAATTTAGCATTATGGAAAATACAAAATATTATATCTTTATATATTAAATAAAATAAAAAATTAATAAAAACTAAAAAAACAAAAAAACCATGAAAAATTACAAATTTAGAACAGAAGTTCCTGGTGATAATGTAAATGATACATTATTATATAGGTTCGAAGCAAAAATGCCACTCAGGGAAAGTAAGGTGTTTAGTTTAGAAAAGTTGAAAAGTGCTTTAATTGAACATAATGCCATGCTTGAAATTAGTGTGGATGCACTTATTCTTCATAATGATGGTAGTTATGTTATCTTAACTGAACGCACACTTACTCGAGAATCTTTAGAAATCCGTGTTGTGATTGATGGTCTTGATTCCGAACTTGGTGGTATAATTAATAATGAAAATGATGATACCGTTATTGAGTTAGAAAATTATTTCAATGTGAAAGAAATCTTAGGAGAATCAATCTTTGAAGTTATGTCAGCTTATAATGAATTATTAGATATGAGTTTTGGAAGAGCGGTGAATTTTGATGGAAATGAATTGCTTGATGAAATCATTACATATTCATTAAATCAAAAAAGTGAGTAAGAGGATATAATTGTATTTACCAGAAAGTATTTCTTTCTGGTTTTTTTTCTTGTCAAAAAAAGGTTTGACAAACTTTGGCAGATGTGTATTAATACATGCATACTCTATTTATTTTTTTTGTTCTATGTATGTGTGCGTTAATATTTGATTCGATTGCTGAAAAGGCTTTAGATACTATGGAAAATACTCATAAGCATATTTTTCTTACCTGAAAAGCAGGGACGGGGAAATCTACCTTATTGATGCATTTCTTATCTACTACTTCCAAAAATATCGCAGTCTTAGCTCCTACAGGAGTAGCTGCGCTCAATATCTGATGAGCTACAATCCATTCTTTTTTCTGATTTTCTCCTACAGTTACTGTCAAAAAAGCTAAACAAGAAGCTAATTATCAGAGAGATGATCCTAAATTTACCGAGCTTGATACTCTAGTGATAGATGAGATTTCTATGGTGAGAGCTGATATGATGGATTGCATGCATGAATTCCTCAAAACTGTGAGGGGATCATCTCAGCCTTTTGGCGGTGTGCAATTGATTATGATTGGTGATTTATACCAGTTACCTCCTGTGGTCACTACCCATGAAAAATTATTTTTCAGCAAAGAATATCCTAGTCCCTATTTCTTTGATGCTAAGGTGGTGAAACAGAAATCCTTTGTTATGGAATTCATCGAGCTCGAAAAAGTCTATCGTCAATCAGATCAGGCTTTTATCTCTGTTTTAAATGCCATCAGGACCAAAACTCTTGAGGATGAACATTTGGATCTGCTCAATCGTCGTGTAAGCCGTGATATCAAACTAACTGATGGTATGGTCTATCTTGCTTGAACAAATGCTATGGTGGATACTATCAATGATAAATATCTCGCCGAAGTAAATAAACCTGCTGTAGTTTTTAAGGGGCATGCCAAAGGTGAAATCCAAGAAAGGCAATTCCCTAATGATTTCAAATTATTGTTGAAAAATTGAGCGCAGGTTATGTTTATCGCTAATGATCCGGATGGACGTTGGGTAAATGGTACCTTATGAAAAATCGTTACGCTCAAAAAAGATCTCATTGTTGTTCAGATTTATGGATGAGAAGAAGTAGAGGTGGAACCTCATACTTGGAAGGTATCTCATTATGAATACAATCCTGGCAAAAAACGTCTCGATGCCTATGCGATAGGTTCGTTTACTCAGATACCTCTGACACTTGCTTGGGCTGTCACTATCCATAAGAGCCAGTGAAAGACGTTTGATAAGGTTATCATTGATTTGAGTTCGGGAATCTTTGCTCATGGACAGACTTATGTAGCGCTTAGTCGTTGCCGTAGTCTGGAATGAATACAGTTGACGACTGAAGTTAATTCTGGACATATAAAATTGGATGATAATGTTGTTAGATTCGTTTCTTATTATGGTAGCTCTCATCTTTTATAAGAGAGTTTTACGCTAATACATCTCCCATTTTTTCTTCTAAATATTTTTTAAGACCTGGAAGTCATTCGAGGTTGGGATATTTTTCCAATAATCGTTTGGCTCATTCTTGGATTTGCTCGAGAAATTTGAGATTGGTCAATATTTCCATCGGAATATCTGACTCTCATGATTGGATGGTGCCAAGTATCTCTCCTGCACCGCGATTTTGGAGATCGAGTTCAGCAAGTTTAAATCCATCATTTGTCTCTTCCATCGCGCCTAATCTTTTTTTTGATTCATCCGTTTTGCTTTTGGTTTCTAAGAAACAATAGGATTGGATATCTGATCTTCATATTCTTCATCTCAATTGATGAAGCTGTGAGAGTCAGAATCTATCAGCGTTTTTTATGATCATGATAGTCGCATCTGGAATATCTACTCCTACCTCAATTACTGTTGTAGACACTAGTAGACATATTTTTCCTGTCTTGAATTCTTGCATGATTTCTTCTTTATCTTTTGGTTTCATTTTGCCATGAAGAAGCCCTATTTTTTCTTTGAGTTCTGGAAATAATATTTTTGCTTCTTCAAACTCTGTTGTTGCCGCTTTAAGTTCTTCCATCTTTTCTGATTCTTCGATGAGTGGAGTTACAATAAATACTTTCTGACCTTTTTTGATATGATCAAGTATTCGAGGTTTGAGCTTTATATATTCTTTTTCTGAAATAACCTTCGTGATAATCGGCTTTCTGCCTATAGGCATCTCGTCTATGATGCTGACATCAAATTCTCCGAAGAAAGCTAATGCCATAGATCTTGGGATCGGTGTTGCACTCATCTGTAAGATATGTGGCGCACCAAATTGTTTAAAGAATGCTCTTTGTTTAACACCGAATTTATGCTGTTCGTCGATAACAACAAATTGGAGCTTTTTGAATATTACATCATCTTGCAAAATGGCATGAGTCCCTATCAATACATGAATTCTTCATTCAGCAAGTTCTTGTTTGATTTTGTCTTTTTGTCCTTTGGTGATTGATCAGGTAAGGAGCTCTACTCTGAGTCCTAGTGGTAATAAGAGTTTTGCTAAGGTTTTATAATGCTGATGGGCTAATACTTCTAATGGTGCAAGAAATACCGATTGTCCTCAAAATTTTTTGTAGGTGTAATATGCTGAAGCTGCTGCTACGACTGTTTTTCCGCTTCCTACATCTCCTTGGAGAAGCCTCAACATCGGCTTTGGCTCATGAATATTTTCGGTTATATGCTTGATTACTTTTTTTTGTGCCATAGTGAGTTCAAACGGAAGTGTATTTACAACATTTTTTATTATTTCTCGATTGATGATTTCGTTTTCCATATTCGTTTTATTTTGTTGGTAGGTATTCCTGTTTATCATAGAATATAGTTGTATTCTCAAAAGTCTGTCAAAAAAAATCCTGAGATTTGCTTGTTTTTGCTTTTGGAAACTGGTAGGGTAGTGCATTTCTTTTATGGTTTCCTGGACACCTATGAGATTGAATTTATGTATAAATTCACTAGGTAAGTACTCAGAAAAAATTGCGTCAATCTTGTCCATCAGTCATCGCATCTTTTCTGCAAACCATCCTGGTTTGATTCCCATGAGTTCTGAATAGATAGGAAAAATCCTCCCGCTATTGTAGATCTCTTTAGTTTCTATCTTTGAATCTAAAGCTATTTCTGGCGTTTCTGGAGCTTCTGTCTCTACAATATCCGGATGTGAAAATGTTGTTTTCCCAAACTTGATATTTGGCTTACCTACTATGATGTATCGTTTATCTTCTTGGATTTTACTCGCAAGAAAACCTGAATTGAATATGGTAATATATCATTTATTGCCTGCAGGATCGAGAAATTTGATATCATAAATCCTTTTTCCTCCTCTCATAAAGATGCTTTTGGAGATGATATGTCATTTGGTTGCTGTTATCCCTTTTTCATTGAAGAGGAGTTCATTGAGGTTTCTGATAGTGGATCTATCTTCGTAGGCTCTTGGGAAGTATTGGAGAAAATCTTTCACTGTTAGTATTCAGTTCTTTTCTAATATTTTCATATATTTGGGTGTGGTTTTGAGTGCGGTTTTTAGATCCATCATACCGTGTATTTACTGATAATTTTATTGTTTTCAACTTGTATTCTCATTTTTTTTGGTATCTCAGTAGAGATTGAAATCCATTTAAAATTTAGTATATTTA
>JAHFJL010000017.1:12247-16692 GCA_023245855.1 bacterium | reverse complement strand
TACTATGAAAAAATGATTTGGGTTTATGCTGCTCTTTATTCTTTTGATCACGGGAGCTATTCAACTGTATAATAAGTTATATGTTGCAGGAGATACTATCGAAGTCGTTCGTACCACCAAAGAACTTTCTTTGAATGATTTTTTGAGTAATTATAAAAAATGAACTTTTGCTAAAATTGTCCTTGAAGATGAGACTTCATTGAAAGGATATGAAAATTTAGGTACAGGAACTTCTGCCACTTTTATGAGCATCCAGAAGAATTTCGTAGAAAATTATGTAAATATCTATGAAACTAAAAAACCGCTTGGTACCTCGCTTACTGATTTATGAATCTCTTTGACATGACCTGTCACTGTGGATGTAAAATTCAATCAGGAATGATGGGTATCCAAATTATTGTCAGATATCTGACCTTTATTATTGTTCTTCGTAATTTTCCTTCTTGTCTTAAAATTCGCTATGCCAAAGTGAGGTGGATGATTTCCTTTTAGCATCAAAGCGGGGAAATTGAATACCCCTAAAGATACCAAGACTAAATTTACTGATGTAGCTGGGATGGATGAAGTGAAGATGGAGCTTTCTGAAATCGTTGATTATCTCAAAAATCCTGCCAAATACCACAAAGTATGAGCAAGGCATCCCAAATGAGTATTATTATACGGACAACCTGGATCAGGAAAAACCTTGCTTGCAAGGGCAGTAGCTGGAGAATCGAGTGTCGCTTTTTTCTCTGCTTCTGGTTCTGAATTTATGGAAATGCTTGTCGGTATGTGAGCTGCTAAAGTCAGAGAGCTTTTTGGTAAAGCAAAAGCTGCAGGCAGAGCTATCATCTTTATTGATGAGATAGATGCGATCGGCAAAAAAAGAGGAGTCGGATATACCGGCGGTCATCAAGAACAAGAACAGACATTGAATCAGATCCTTACTGAAATGGATGGATTTGATACTACCACAAATATCATCGTGATCGCAGCGACTAATAGGCCTGACGTGCTTGATCCTGCGTTATTGAGAGCGGGAAGATTTGATAGAAAAGTCTATGTTTCTGAACCTACGTATGAAGAAAGAACATTGATTTTTGATTATTATCTCAAAGGTAAAAAACTTGATAAATCAGTGAATGTGCCTTCGCTTGCTAAAAGAACAATCGGTTTGGTCGGTGCTGATATCGAAAACATCGTGAATGAGGCGGCGCTCAAAGAAGCCAAGGAAAATAGGAGTACGTTGGATCAGAATGATTTTGAATATGCGTTAGAGAAGGTTATCATGGGACCAGAAAAAAAAGTGAAATCATTGCAACCGCATGAAAAGAAAATCATAGCGTTTCATGAGCTTGGACATGCCATAACCTCTCATCTCTTGCCTAATGCTGATCCTGTAGAAAAGGTTTCTATCGTACGTAGAGGGCATGCGTTATGAGTGACTTGGATCAGTCCAAATGAAGATATGTATCTCAATTCCAAAGCTAAATTCCTTGATGAGGTAGTTTCCTTGCTGGGATGAAGAGCTGCTGAAGAAGTATTCTTCGGCGCTGACAATATTACTACCTGAGCTTCAAATGACTTTGAAAAATCTACAGCAATCATCACCAATATGATTGTAAAATATGGTATGGATAAAGAGTTATGACCGGTATCATATTTTGATTCGAATCATAATGAATATTCTATGGGTAAAATCTATAGTGAAAAAACAGCCGAAATCATCGATGAAAAAGTGAAAAAATATATAGCTGATTGTTATGAAAAATCTAAGAAGCTTATTATACAAAACAAAGCCTTGATGGAGAAACTTTCGATAGTACTTCTTGAAAAGGAATATCTCACCAAAGAAGAATTTGAGACTATGATGGGAATAAAGCCTAAAGTTAAAAGCTGAAAGCTTAAAGCTTAAAGCTTAAAGCTAAAAGCCTAAAAAATAAAATTGTCTTGTTACTTTATACTTTATATTCAAATTATGGCAAAAAATGCATATGTGCTAGATCGATATACCAACAAGAATGTACTAGTCAAATGAGTGGGCGATGAAACTTTTGCTACACTGAAAGCAGGTGATAAAATCGTCTATTCTTCCACTGATCAGACATGAGTGAGCAAACAGACGATATGAACCTATCTTGGCCATGAAATACTTACTGATAGACAATGAAATTTTGAGAAGATCTTGGATAACGAAGAAAAGGAATTCTTTTGAGAACAGCAAAAATTAGCATTGGATATCTTCCCTTTATTCAAAAAATTATTCAAAAAGAATTTTCCTGATTCTATTCCTGTGACTGCTAGATATCAGATATTCGCTGACCAACTCTATTTCTATTTCTATTCCGAGGAGAGGTATGTATTCACTGATTTTGTAAAAGAATTTAGGCAAGAACTCGGAAAAAATATTTTCTTATTCCAAATTGGCGCAAGAGATATGATCAAGATGTCACCATGAGCTGATTGTTTGCCGTGTTGAGCGGATGGTATCATCCCTATGCATTGCAAAACGACGCTTCCGCTTCCTAGTGTAGAGATAGAAAATCTGATATTACAGAACTTGGAATGAAGAGATATCGAAAAATTGAAAGGAAGATGCGGCAAATTAAAATGTTCATTAATCTATGAATTGGAAACTTATGTTTCAGAGAGCAAAAAGTTCCCATCCAAATGATCATATGTAGAAAATAAAGGAGGTGAAGTCGCTGGAACCGTATCTTCATTTAATATCATGAATGGTGATGTCAGTGTCAAAACTAAAGAGGGAATCAATATCAGAATCCCTTATACAACCATCACTAAAGTGAAATTACCTTCAAAACCAGAAGAATCAACTCGTGAAATCAAAGCTCCTATACATCAGAAACCACAATCTCAAACCCCTGTTACTCCTCAAATCAAAAAATAATATAGTCACATCATTTATTCTGTCATAGTGTTGTAATGCTCAAGATACCCGTATTCTTATGGATGCTATTTACGATTATCCTTATCTCATTGCCTGTAGGGATAGCGTCATTTTTCTTTTCTAGAAAACTCTTTAAAAGATTGGCACATATGCTTGGTAAAATTGATACTTTTGATGCATTGACGAAATTTAAGAATGATGCTATCCATCTATATAGGACTAAATTCAAATCTTTACGTTCTCGTGTAAGCAAAGAAAAAATATTAGGCATGCAGCACAATGAACAGGAATTCTTAAATACGATAGAAGATATCATCAAACCAGCATCCAATCATTCAAAACATTATGATACTGATTTAATGATAGATGATGATGAACCGGAAGATAAGACAACGCTCATCAAAAAAAGGAAATTGCTCGAAAAGGTTATTTATGATGCATTATGACTAAGAAAAGAAGGTAAACTTGATGAATATGAAAAGAAGATCATTGAAGGATTGGCTATTGATCCTGATGATAAGGATCTCAATAAATTATTGGCCGATCTGTATTTTACTATGAGCAACCATAAAAAAGCTTTATCTATCCTCAAAAAAATCGTAGAGCTTGATCCTAAAGATCATAAAGCGATTTGGCAGATAGGAGAGATTTATCTCACGTCTGGAAAATTTGATATCGCTGAGATGCTTATCCAAAAAGCTATCGGCATCAATCCGACTAATCCTAAATACTACATAAGCATGGTCGAACTTATGTATAATACCGATAGGAAACATGATGCTATCGAAGAGATGGAAAAAGTTATCAAACTCAGACCAACAAATTCTGCGTATATGCTTACCTTAGCGGATTTATATGAAGAGGTCGGTGATATCGATAATGCTAAAAAATATTATTTCAGAGTCTTGGAATATGAACCGTCCAATGATAAAGCTAAGAAAAAATTGAAGGAATTGGTTGTTGAATAATCCAAAAAAATATATTGGGTTCTATTGTTAAAATAATGTTGAAATATTGTTAAAAATGTAGTTCTTACCTATATTTTCTAAAAATTTTCTCTTGCATTGCATCATTAAAAAATTACAAAATTAAAAAAAATTAAAAGATTATATTTTGATTTTTTTGCTATTGCTGTTTTAATATGTTAATCTGATTTTGATATGGTAAGCTTGGAAGATATTAAATTACCTCCGCATAATATCGATGCTGAAAAAGGGACCCTTTGATGATCGTTGATGGATAATGAATTGATGTATTATTATGATGGTATAGGATTAGTCCCTGAAGATTTCTATCAGAGAGAACATTTTTATATCTATCAAGGACTTAAAAAACTTTGGGGTTCTCGCAAAACTATTGATGTGGTGACTTTGGCTGATCAACTTGGTAAAGACTGAGTTTTGGACGCTATCGGATGAACTGATTATCTCTATGAACTCTCTAGTTTTTTGCTCAGCACTTCTTCATGCGCTGAATATGTCAAAATCGTCAAAGAAAAATCTATTTTGAGGAATATCCTTAAGACTTCACAAAAAATCATTGGTGATGTCTATGAACA
>JAHFJL010000017.1:0-12147 GCA_023245855.1 bacterium | reverse complement strand
TGATGAGCGGTTCTAACTCAGGATATTCCGGTAATAGGGTCCAAGAGATCTCAGAGATTTCTAGAGGATTGAAAGAACTCGCTAGAGAACTCGAAATACCTATTATGGCGTTATCACAGCTTTCTCGTGAAGTGGAAAAGAGAGTGGATAAAAAACCTCAACTTTCTGATCTGAGAGAGTCTGGAGCTATTGAACAAGATGCGGATTCTGTTATCATGCTTCATAGAGAAGATTATTATGATCCTGAAACTGATAAGAAAGGGCTTACGGATATCTGTGTAAGAAAAAATAGAAATGGTCCTGTCGGTGATGCAGAATTGTTCTTTGAAAAAGAGATCATGAAATTCAGTGAACTCAAGACTAAGTCAGATGGAACGTATTAAAAAATCAGATTTATTATATATATATCTTGATATGGATGCATTAGAACCCGTATGACAAGAATTTAATTTGGAAAAAATAGAAGGAGTATCTGCTCGTGATGTACATGCTCATTTTATCAATACTATGTATCCTAAAATTAAAGAAAGATTTTTTTGAGTGCCTGCGGTAGTAACTACGACGAAAAAAACGATATGGAATATATTCTCAAAAAAGACTCTTCCTGCTAAGATTGAAGAACCGATGACCTTTCAAGAAAATGTCGATAAGAATCTCTTGTTTTGAGCAGAGGTCGCAAAGTGAATATTTGAATTCATTATATGAGATCATGTCAATAATATCCAAAGGATCAACTTATTTCTCGGGGTTATGTATTTAGAAATGATGGCGACTGCATATGTTAATGCTTGGTTAGATTTTGATCGTTGTGCAAAAATGTTTGAATCAGAGTGAAGAAAAGATAAAAGCAGGATAATAGAGGAGTCGTTGAAATTGTGTGATGTGAAATTTCGAAAATGAGTTACGACTATTGAATTCGGTAAAGATCATCTGATATTCAGAAATTGATATTGAACGACTCTCCAAAGCAAGAAAGATTTCTTTGAAGATCTTAAAAAATAATCTGTTTTAAATCATATATACGATATGCTAAAGTCTTTTATCAAGGGTCTTATTGCTCTCTGTTTCTTGTGAGTGGTGTATGGATTCACTATCCCAGACTATCAGTGATATATTACTGATACCGTATGAATTTTTTCTGCAGCAGAAAAAACTGATTTAACAGCAAAGATTACAGAGATAGAAAAAGCTACAGGAATAGAGATCGCTATCTTAGCAGTACCCACCGTTGATGATGATATCAATCTTGCAGCAGTAGATGTCGGGGATAAACGATGAGTGGGAAAAAAGGGACAGAATAACTGATTAATCGTGTTGCTTGCCATCGATGATAGGAAATGGTCTATCCAAGTAGGATATGGATTAGAATGAATACTTCCTGATCTTGTCACTAAACAGATCGGTGAAGCTCGTTTTCCTCCCAATTTCAAAGCAGGTAATTACTATCAATGAATCTCTGAAATGCTTGATGATGTATTGTGATATATCAAACAAGATCCTGCAATCATGGCAACGTATGATGCTAACATTACTCAAACTACGAGCACTTCTTCTGGTCGAAATGAAAATACGATCTTATTTATGTTTATAGCTTTTGTTAGTATTATTTGATGATTTAGTCGTTGGGTAACAGTTCCCTCTACGGGCAAGAAAAGAAAGATGAGAAAATATGGTCGACGAATATCTCTATGAGTATGACTACTATTGTCTTTGATTGTTTGATGGATTGTAGCTAGTTTTGTATTCGCTTTTATAACATCATATATGTTTTTATTGTTTTCCATCTTAGCTGCTTTGAAAGGTGCAACAAGATGACCAGGAGGAATATTCTTTTGAGGAGGTTGATGAAGCAGTGGTTGATGGTCATGAGGTTCAAGTTTCGGTGGTTTTGGCTGATGAAGTTTTGGTTGAGGAGGATCATCTGGGAGTCGATAAATTCTTATATTAATAATGCCTATTTACTTATTTATTGTCATATCTATGAATAAAAAAAATCTTATCCAAGTCGCTGAAGGATTGAAAGATTGATTGTTATCTATCTATCTTTATCACAAGGGTTCTGTTACTTTGCCTGTTTTTGTTGTACAAGAAGTAAACTTTGTTTTGCTAGATTCTATCAGGGATATCTTTACTCGTAAAAATTTCATAGTGTTGACACAAGATGACATAAGTCAGTGAAATGATGTCTTTTGTCTAAAACTCCTTGATATCAAAAATCATTCTGAACTTTTTTATGGCAAGGATATCTTATGATCTTTTACTTTTAAAACATCTGACCTTAGGTCATCGTTAGAGCTTGAGATTCGCAATAAACGTATCCAATTGAGAGAGGATTATCTTTCACATCATTGCGGAAAAGATTTTCTCATCCATCTTTTGCCCGGTATGAAAATCCTTTGGGAAGGAGGGTTGCTATTAAAGAATCCTAGTATCAAACTGCCCGTAGATATGAAAGAATTGCTTTCGTTGTTCGATATCGCTTGGTCTTGTAATAGTCAGATATTTTATTATCTTCTTGATGAGAAGGTAGATGTAGCTAAAATCCCTTCAATAGTGCATGAGGTTCACGAATACCTTTCCGTGTTGTGTACTAAGGTTAATAATTTCAAATAACATACCTTTTACCTTATAAAACAATTTTTTGATGAAAAAGACATTACTTATTATCTTGGCTATCGTTGTTCTTCTTGTTTTGTTTACGGTAGGTAAGTATAACGCTATCGTGAAATATGATGAATCAGTAAAAACCGCTTGGTCACAAGTAGAAAACGTATATCAAAGAAGATTGGATCTGATCCCAAATCTCGTCAATACTGTAAAAGGTGCTGCTGCTCAAGAGAGCGGGGTATTGATTGCTGTAGTCAATGCTAGAGCGAATGCTACTAAAGTGAATATCGATATCAATGATGCTAAATCTTTCGCTCAATTCCAACAAGCGCAAGGGGAGGTATCATCTTCATTATCTAAATTGTTGGCAGTCGTAGAAAACTATCCTACATTACAATCTATTCAAGCGTTCCGTGATCTTATGACGCAGCTTGAAGGTACTGAAAACAGGATAACTGTCGAAAGAAAAAACTTCAATGATGCAGTAAATACCTTGAATATCTATATCCGCAGCTTTCCTGCAAATATCGTTGCTGCAATCTTCGGATTCGAAAAAGCACAACAATTTGAAGCAAATGCATGAGCTAATGTAGCTCCAACGGTAGATTTCAATGCTCCAACAGCTCCTGCTCAACCGACACCAACGGTTACTCAATAATACTCACAAAAAATATTCAATATATTAGGTCAAGATTAGTTTCTTGGCCTTTTTCTATTGTTTTATCATATATCATTTCTGTAATAATGACAATATAAATTTTGTTTTAAAAACAATCGTGTGCTAACGAAAAGCTATATGATAATTGATGGATCTATTTGTTTTATGTGTATATAATGATATATTATTGACGTAAACAAAAATTACCCTAAACAAAAATGAGTTAAGCCGATGGGCCTTATGTGATCATTACCATTACAAATCTCTTAGTATTCTAAAGATTTGTTCGCTAACTTAGTAGCTTACCAAAGTGAAACGTTCGCACTTATACTTTAGAGACGGCATTCTTAAGATTATTAGGCATACAAAACTAGTAGAGTAGTGATACTTTATTTACTGGTTGTGTAAGCCTCATAATAAAGGCATGGGCCGTCTCTGAAGAGCGGCTACCTGATTATTTATCAGGTAGTTTTTTTTATATTATTTTTTTGGATAAAAGGAAAAGAGAGTATGGAAAACCATCTCTCTTTCTTGTTACATACTTTTTTTTAATTTGCACTTACTCGCATTTCTTTTTCTGCTTTTTCAAAAGATTGAACACTCACTACTTTGAAGTTTTTGCCACCCATGATTCCGAATTTGTTTTGAGGTTGAGGGCAAACTATCTCCTTTGATGCTTCTACTTCAATGACATGCAAGTCTTTTTTGTTAAGACTTGGATTGCTACTGATAGTTCTTACAAGTTCTTTTTTCTTGTAAAATACTCCGGCTCTCCCGGTAGTATTAACTGATTTTCCTTGTGGGAATGTGTTTCTTTCGTCACCTATAGCAACGAAAAAGCCTTTGATGGCAGGAATTTGTTTTTGATTCATAATGATTAATTTTTGTTTTTTATTACGTTATTTTTGTTTAAAGGTCAAAAATATACGCTTTTCTTTTAAAAAATCAATATGAGTTATATGTAGAATTAGTAGAGGAGTACTCCCCTTATTTTTTTCAATCACATAGGAATTTTTAAAATTCCTATTCCGCTAAAGCGGGATAAAAACGACGTTAAACTTCTTATGGAAGTTTCGGCGTCTTATTTTAAATTATTAATCCCCTGATTTTTAAACGACGTTTTTTCTCTCGAGCTGAGGTTGGTCTCACTTTGATCTGAAATATAGCTTATTTTTCTCTAGTTTCTGGTCTTGAATAGGATATTTTAATGTTTTATGTATTAGTTTCTATTTGTTGGAATCCTTTTTGGAATAAAAAAATATATGTTTGTATATATACTTCTTCATTGGGATAATAAAATATTTTTTTATTTTTTTAGAGAATTTGTATTCTTGAATGAGATAATGGCGAACTTTGCACAAGATATATTGTGTAAAGTATAAATTATGGTTTTCTGAGTCATTTTTGTGGTTTTAGCTCCCAGATCTCTATTTCCTCATGTATACGCTTGCACAACGCATAGACATTGTACATAGGTATACTTTCGGATAGATCTTTTTCGTCGGGGGACTTGATATATACACGTGATTTTTCGGATATTCTTAAATAAGGTTACTCCTCTGCCTCATATCCTGCATATCGCTTTCGAACAATACCAGTTCTGTCCCGCTTTGCGGGATAAACTGTTCGTTCAGGTCTTTCGGGCGGGCGGATTCTTATTTTAATTTAACTTATTTTTTTAGGCTAATTCGAAAATATTCTTTGGAATAAGTTTTATCTTATTTTTAATATCAGGGGATTTCCATTCTATGTCTTTCAGGTTATCAAGCTTTATCGTAGCTCAATATTCTTTAAAAATCTCTTCAAATCTCTCTATTTTTTTACCCCAATATATTATACAACAGGCCATTGGAGCTCATTTTTCTACATATTCTCCGTTTACCAAAAATTTTAGTCTTGTATCTGCAAGAAAGCAAACTCAATCTGCTTGTCAGAAAATGTATTCTTTTCGGTGACTAGTATTGGTTGCAACTGGAATTAGAGCTATAACTTCGCTTCAATGTTCACTATTGGCCATATGACATCTTTTGATCCAATGTTTTATTGATGTTCAATTAGCTTTATCAAGTCAATATGGTGGATTAACATAAATTCTATTAAAGTTTCGAGAATCTATTAATCAATTCTTTTCTGGAAGTATATATTCAATTTTTGCGCCAACAATAGAATATTCGTTAGAACAAGGATCAAGATCTATTTCTCATCAGAAAAAATGTTTTACTGCCTGTACGTATTTTTCTGGAGTACATCGGCTTTGTGTAAGTGTATTAATTTGTCTTCCTGCTGTCATTTTAATCGATTTAAATTATAAAATCTCTTTTGTGCCCAATACAGCTAATTGTTCTTTTAATAATTCTAGTTTTTTTCATTTTGGTGCAATAATATTAAACCAACTTTCTATTTTATCTATATTTTGTGAGAAATATTTTTGAAGTTTTTTATCCGCTTCATAGCTCATCTTTATTTTTGTGAATTGATTACTTGTTTTTTCTCAGTTATAACTTGCCAAGAAAGCTTCTTTTATAGATTTATATTCTTCTTTTGGATCTAAGATAAGATTGCTTATAAACTCTGATAATCCTATATCTGTCAGAAATATTAACCAATCGTATGACTGTGCAAGAACAATTAATTCTTTGTTCGGATTATCTGAAGTAAACCAATTTCCATGATTACTAACTACACCAACCGTTAACACAAAATTTTTGATTAGATTTTTATCGTTTGAATTAATAACTTCATCTAAAAGTTCATCATATTTTTTTATGTTATAACTCCCTCAAGAAGAAATTATTCACATTGTATCACCACTTTCATCTCTAAATTTTTGTAGAGATGATACTGTCCTTGCTACGTATGCTCATTGTTTAGCTTTTTCAATTGTTTGTGGTCATTTTTTAGTTCACTCCTCTACTCCCACTCTCTTACATTCAAACATTGCAAAAGGTTTTATAGAAAGCTTCGAGATTGTTATATCAATTAAATTTTGTTCAAGCTTCTTGATATTGGACATGAGAATATAATCAATATTTGTTCATATAACACAGTTGTTTCTTATGATTTTTCCTTTTTCTATGATATTTGCATTTCTCAAAGCAAATCAATCAAATAATTTCTTATCTCAAGCTTGCTTTACAATCTTTTTTATTGAAAAAGGGAACGAAACTTCGGATAGATTCAGCTCTTTCTCTGCTTGTATCCTATGTAGTGTATATTCAACATTATGTGTAAGCGTTTCATTTGCATATTCTCATAGGCGAGTCTCTATTGAGATATTTTTATAAAGTCCCCATTCTTTTAATAGATAATATGTAATTATCTCTATAAGTGTGCCTAACGCACGTCCTGCTGCTTTCTTTGAATCTTTGGTATAATGAAAAACTCATTCTGCAAGGGCCTTTTGTAATTTATCTACCGATTCATAGGTCATATTTCTGCTTGTTTATGAGTAATAAATATTGGATTTAAGGATTATAAATTTTAAATAGACTTTTTCAATACAAAGTCTTTAATGGCCTCATTAATTGAATTGAATATCGGAATAAAAAAATTCCAATTAGAAGTAATTTTTCCATTTTTGACTAATTCTGCAAAGTCATTTTTACTACAGAGATCAAACTTATTTTTATCTATTTCTTTAAGATTTTTGTCATAATAATTATTAGTTGTGTCATGAATTAATTTTCATTTATTATTTCAAACTTGTTTTATATATATCTTGTTTTTTTTATCATAATAAAATGGTATTCATCAAAAATTTTCAATAGACATGTTATTAAATCATTTCTTAGTATAAAAATAATTAGAAATTAATGAATCTTTATAATATAACTCTATGCAAATTCAGTTTTTCTTATAAAACTCGTCACTTTTTCTTGCATTGTTAATAAAAACTCAATAGTAATTCTTTCTAATCTGATAATTTACGAAGAAAGAATTATTGTCTATATTGTTTCTTATTAAATCAGTAGTGTCTCATAATCCAAAGTGATTTTTAGTCTCATCATTAAATTCATCTGCATCAAAGATGCATATTATTAATTTTTCTGGAAACATTTCTGCTAACCACATCGATCTGTTATGTATTATTCAATTACCACTACTACTCTCATATTTACCAATACTCTTCTCGAAATCAAACGAGTAGCGTGAAGTGGCTCAATCCGTTTTCAGTTCTCTTCGGGCTCTTAATAAGTGTTTCCGATCACTTTTTCATTCAGTCAAAATTATATATTCATCTATCTCGCTTTTAAGATAAGCATTCTCCTGAATTAGCTTTTTGTTTTGTATTTGAATGTCAAAAAGTTCTTTATTGTTCTCAATAAGCATATTTGCTTTTTCCTTATCGTTTAGAGACGAAAAACTATCCTGTATTTGAATATTATAGATTTCTTCTAAACGATTCAAATATGTCGTTTTAAATCTATAGGAAACTTTTCTATTATTATCTGATAAAAGAACAATCTCCTGATAAAGGGGCTCAAATTCTTGAGGATTTAATTTTAGCGATGTCAGATAATAAAATACGGCGTTTTGTATATAATCGGCGAAAGCTATATGTTTTGGGTTGTTTTTTGCTATTTCAAATGATTTTTTGAGCATGCCTATAATGTTATTTTTGTATTTTATATCTTTGATTTCCTTAAATATTTCTATAAATGGCCTTTTTTCGTGTCGTTCAAGTTCCGCATCTAAATCAGAAACTGAATATACTGTCACTTCTCACTCCATATGTTCTCTCCATTTATATTCTAATATTCACTCATTTATTTGCGAAATCCTTCGATGAATGGACTTAGAGTTATTGTATTTTATTAAGATTGAATTTGCCAGAGTCGCAATGTAAAAATCATCCTTTTGCTGTTTGTTAATAGTGTTTCATGTTAATACATCCTTAAAATAATTAAGTTTGTAATTAAATTTTTTGAAAATCAATTGAAAGTATGAAATATTTATGTTTTCTCTTTCTAAAATATTAATAGCCTGTTCTTTTATATATTTAGAGATATTTTCGTTGATAAAGTTTTTGCAAATTTCTATAGCTTTCTTTTTTTTATCTTTTGAGAATAAATCCCTATATTTTCCATAAAATCATAAAAAATTATCCGGGAAATTTAGTCTTAAATCGTCTATTTTATCTCTTTCTTCGGAATATCTAGAAATCATGTAATCTATTTCTTTTTCTCTTACATCATTAAATAATCCAAATATTTCATTAAAATCCTCGGTATAAGCAAATGGAATATAGCTTATAATTTTATACCTATATGGAGAAGGGTCTACATTAAAATCTTTTAATAACTTGATACATTTTCACATGGTTCAGTTAATAATGAATTTTGATGTGGTATATCTATTCTCTACTTCTTTATCTTTTTTTCGTGTTGATTTTTCGGGTATGAAATATTTGTTATCTTCAAAAAATCTTATTACTTGTTCTCTTATTATATCTTTGTCCTGATCGATAAATCAGTATTTTCTGTCGTCTGCATATTCGTGGATTAACCATTCACTTATTATATCTTTTTTCTCCTTAACGAGATTAATAACTTTTTCTATTTCATCTCTTCTATCTTTATTCGCTTTTTGTTCTCTTTCTTCTTGTTCCTTCCTTAATAATTCTTGTCTTAATTTATCTTCTTCAATATCTTTTCATATGTATTCATAAATTTTGTTTAAAACTTTCTTTTTATCTGGTCTATTCCCTCTTTCTATCGTGTAATATAAATTTGTACAGAAATATATGTGCCATTTAATTTCGGTTTCTTCAAATTGCTTGTTCTTGGCAAAATTTACAAAATTTTCCACTTGATGTAGTTGTATTGTGTTAGCAAACAAATCCAAGTAGTCTCGTCTGTATTTTAAAATGTTTTTCTTATTAAGAAAAGTCAAACATTCATCTAAAAAATTCTTGTCTTTTTTTGAAAAATATAGAATCAGATATTTTATTAGTGATCCCTTAAAAATTTCTCTGTGTTGATAATTATGATAATTGAAAGATACATTAAAAGACTCGAAAAGTAATTTTTTTGCCAATCCGTCTAGAGTATTATTACCAAATCTTTCAATCTTTTTTGTGATTTTATTTGCGTTTACTTCTCTAATGTCAAATAGTTTCGCTATCAGTTTATGATCGCTTGTAGCATTTTTTATTAGTTTTTTGTAGAAGCTAATATCATTTATTTTTAATACCCATCAGAACTGTTTAAAACTATCATAGTTAAAAATACTCGTCAATAATGCGTTTTGATATGCATCTATAAAGCTTTCTAAATCTTTGTGCTTGTAGAATATTTTAGTGAAAACAAATGATGTACTATTATTCAATTGGCCTCATTTTTTCATTTTTTTGTACAAGCGACGAAAATAGATTAAATCATTATCGTATTGATCCAATATTTCTATGAAATGATATATAACTTCTTTATCTTCCGATAATATTTTATTTTTTAATTCTTTAACTAACTCTTTTTTGTTTTTGATTGATAATTTAATATTATTTTTGAATATTTCTAATACATTTCCCAATTCTATTACTCAATTTGAATAGCTTCTGCTCAGTAATTCTTTTAATAAAAAATAAAAATATTTTTTTTAATTAAAATTTTTTATTAAATTGCTCAATTTGTCTTTATTCTCTCAATGAAAAATTTTAATAGGGCATCTATTAACTTTCTGTAATAATGATTGAAATTTTTCGTTTTTAAACATATAGTTTGCTATAAGCTAGTAAATAATAGAATTGTAAAAAAACAAGCTTCTTTATCAAGTTTTTTCTTAATTTAACTTTTCGCCCGCCCTTTCCCCCTCTCCTCTCCTCTCCTTATTTATCTTTTTCATATGTCTTTATAAATTTTTTGGTGTAGTTGTATACGCTACCATGATTCTTAAATCCAGCTAGAAAACATACATCGTAGGTATTTTTAAATATTCTGGCTAATTCCATAGCTTTGATCCAGGCGTCTTTCTCTTCTTGTAGTATATCTTTGTCGTGATGTATAGGAAAATGTCCGACCTCATGCAACAAACTTAACAAAAATCCTGCATGATCCAACTCGTTTTTGTTGTAATAAATCTCTTTTTTTCGTGGAGTCCCTAATGGCATTTTTCAATAAAAATTTTCGTCTTCGAAGAAGAAAAAACTATATCAGGTATGTTTTCTTAGTATATCTACAAGATCGATCTTGGTGTAATCAGATATAATTGTTGGATATTTCTTGTCTTTTCATTGGATATCTATCTGAAATTTTCTCATATCTTCTATCTTCCCATATTTTTTCAATATCGACAAAAAATCATCTTTGTAGGCATTGTCGTAATCTTTGATTGATCAACGCATATCTTGTTAAAACGATAATAAAGTTATCAAGTATATCCTAAATCTCCAAAAAAGTCAATTTGACAGGAAAGTCTATCTTGAGTATACTTATAGAATATTTCTCTTTTATTTATGATCTATAATGCTACATATGGCATTATGATGATCCTAAAAATCACACTCCTGATTGTACTTCTCTTGGCGGTCCTCTGACTGACTATTTTTGCTGTAATTTTAGTTTTAGGACCTATGGTTACAGGATTTAAAAAAGCTCCGTATGTTCCCTCATTTGATTCTCAATTAAAAATCATGAAAAAATATCTGATATTGGAAAAATGAGCCAAAATCGTCGATTTATGATGCGGGGACGGGAAAGCGCTCAGATTTTTTAGTAAAGAATTTGGATTGATAGGTACTTGATATGACCTTAATCCGTTTGTGATCTGGTATGGGAAAATGATTAATCGGTTGTCTAGATATGCTATCAAACTTATCAGAGCGAATTTCAAACAAGCACAACTGAAACGTTATGATTATGTCTATCTCTATCTTTGGCCTCAACAGCTTATCTCTATGGAAGACCGAGTTTTTGAACATATAGGAAAGGATGCTATCGTTATCTCAAATTCGTTTACGTTTGTAAAGCATATTCCCTTTGATATCATCTCTGATGAACATAACAAAAAAATCATTTATCTTTATAGAAAATATGGAAGCCATAGCTAATATCTATTCGCTGGTCACGCTATGCGGCATATTGTGGCTTATCGGTGAGTTTTGACGTTCCTAGACTACTCCTCTGTTTTTTCTTTTGCTTCTGGTTCTTCTTTTTTTTCTGGGTTGACGATATTTTTGTAAAGCGCGTCGAGTTCTTCTTTTGTAGTGAGATGAGGCGCTTTTTCTTTTGATTCCTGCATGGCTTCTCTGAAAAAGTAAAGATTGGCGAATTTGCATTTTTTTCGTTTTTGAGTATACTTATTTGGTATAAAGTAGCAAGTATAAAGTAGTAATATCCCACTTTGCACCTTCTACCTTTTACCTCATTCATATCCTGAATGCAACTTACGAACCTCAAGATTTCCAACGTATCAAGTTTCCCTTATCAGTCTGATCTTTCTAAGATCGAAGGCGTAAAATTTTATAATGCAGAAAATAATAACGTGAATGTTCTTATCTGACCCAATGGTGCAGGTAAAAGTTGATTCTTGCACATTCTCAAGCAAATCATCAAGGTCGGTATCATGAACGATTACCTCTATGATAAGAAGCCTATTTTGATATGAAAAAAAGATGATCTCCAAAAAGTTATCCAGCATAATGAACAATTTTCAGAATGAATTCGTAAACATTTTGCGTTCCCGGATAAACCATCAGAAGCAATCATTCAATTCACCTTAACTGAACATGATTATGACAATCTCACATATATAGCTGAGCATACAGCGCTTATCAATACTCTCCTCAAAAAATATAGCACATTGGATTTCCAATATCCTGTGTTTTCCAAAGAACAGATTCATGCCCTGCCTAAGATTTTTACGTTGAGATGTCTCTTTGATACCGA
>JAHFJL010000052.1 GCA_023245855.1 bacterium | reverse complement strand
ACTTGCACAGCAATGATGAGAAGATGATAATGAAGGTGAAAATAATCAAGAAATAGTAGATGAAGAGGACAAAAGACAGGAAGCAGAAGAAAAACAAGAAGAAGAAACAATAACACCAACAAACAAAAAATCAGAAAAAGAAAAAACAAAGACAATATTATCATTTAATGTTAACTACGTAGAGGATTGAATTGTTAATGATGTATGAGCAAAAAAAAGGATTCGTGATATTTTCACAAGTTATAGAAATGCTCCAAGAAATTTAGTTTTCACAGCTAAAAAAAACGGACTTCCTAAAAAAATAGAAAAAAGCAAAGTGAGAAGAAAAGACGGATCAACTATCAATACCTATGTCTACACAGATAGACCATGGAAAATAGTCAGGATCAATAAGTGAGATAAAATAAATGATCCCAAAGAAAATAAACATAATAGTACACCACCGGAATTAGCAAAAAAAGAAAAGATGGCACCCGTAATGCCATCAGCAGAAATTCAAGCAACTAAAAATACAAATAAACTACCATTCATCGCAGAATATGTAGATGAAAATGGCATAGTAACAAACAATACAGGAAATAATACACTTGCTCAATTTTTTACCAATAAAGATAATATTCCACAACAATTAATGGTAACAAGAAGAGAGGGAAACAAACCACCTAGAGCGATAGAATATGATGGAAAGGATTTTGTATATAGTGATGCTAAACAAACAAAAGTAAAAATTCATGCATGAGATAAGCTAGAACCCATGCCCGTAGCAGTACCAGCAGAACCTATGGTAACAATGGAACCGATTAAGGTAAATAGCATACCTGAGGTACCAAATACAATACCCGAAACAATTCCAACAGATACAGAAAAAACTGATGAAGCTGAACAAGCAAAGAGAGAACAAGAAAATACACCAAGCGCTTAAATAGCTTTTCCAATACTTTCAGCTATTGAGGTACCGAGTTTGTAGATAGGTTTCCACATAAGGAGAGCAGGGACGATGATAGCAAGTACGCTTCCTGCGATGACATCAGTTGGCCAATGTACACCAGAAGTCACTCTAGCAAATCATGTTACTAATGAAAATATAATCAGGATTCCTCCAAATCGGAGGAATTTTTTATCTTTATTTTTTATTCCTCGAAACAAGGACATCATAGCGATACTCATGGTTACAGTTGCATGATCAGACGGAAAACTGCTTGTCGGCATAAATTTGTTGAGGATAGTGGTGTTTTTTAGATCAGTTAATCATAAGACAACATTGGGTCTGGTCTTATCTATAAGAAATTGAATTCATATATTCACTATAAAAGTGATTGCAATCCCCGCAGCGATATACAATGCAGCTATTTTATATTTTATACCCTCTATATTCAGCTTTCTGCTTTGCACTATTCAGTAGACATACAAAGTTACAAGATATACAGGATACGTAAAAACGAATACATCAGCCAATACAGGGATCCAATGAGACCAGAAAGCGCTTGCTTGCATCCAAGCAAATAATGACTTCAAAAGATTTACTCCCCACTGAGGTTCATTTAATTTAATCATAGTAATAATTAAAATAATTAAAATAATTAAAATAAGTAAAATAAGTAAAATAATCAAAAGTCATTGCGAGGAATGAAAAGACGAAGCAATCTTATGTTATGTCTTCATACAAATCATTCCAATTTTTATTTATAGATTCTATTAATTCAATTTTTTTCTGCCTATTACCTCATTTTAATTGTTTTTCTCTGACAATAGCATCTTTTATATCTGAGCATTCTTCATAATATACTAATTTTTTAACACAATATTTTTTTGTGAATCAATCAATAAATCATTCTTTATGTTCATAGATTCTTCTAATTAAATCACTAGTAACTCAAACATAAAGAACTCAGTCTTTTTTATTAGCTAATATATAAACATATCAAGTTTTATTCATACATTAATAATAATAAACTAAGATTGCTTCGCTACGCTCGCAATGACATTTGCTTTATAATACGTACAAACAGTCTTTAACTGACATATATCACATTTAGGATTTTTTGCAGTACAATAATATCTACCAAAAAGCACCAATCCATGATGCGCAAAGTCTTTGTAGGTATCTGGTATCAATTTTTCAAGCAATTCTGAAGTCTTCTCCGGAGCACTAGTCTTCACAAGTCAGAGTCTATTGCTTACTCTATGAATATGGGTATCTACAGCGATAAACGGTTTATCATACAAGACATGAGCGATGAGCTTACCTGTCTTCACACCAACTCATGGCAGTTTCATTAATTCTTTAAGATTATCAGGAATTCAATTCTTATAATTTTTAATTCTTAATTTTTCATTCTCAATTAACAGCGAAGCTGTTGTATAAATATGTTTCGCCTTGGTTTTGTAATAATTCACTGATCTGATAGCCGAAAGGAAAGATGGAAACCCAATCTTCAAAAGGTCTTCAGGTGTCTTGATTTTTTTGAATAATTTTTCTGTTACTTTATTTACTTGGATATCAGTCACTTGTGCAGAAAGCATAACCGCTACCACAAGCTGAAAAGGAGTAGAGTAGTGGAGCTCAGTTTCTGGATTTGGGAAAAGTTTTTTGATATAGTTGAAGATAGTTTGAAGTTTTTTTTCCATGTATCATTTATCATTTAGAATTTATCATTCCGCTTTGGCGGATTAATTCAGGGTCGGTAGGAATCGAACCTACGCCACTAGCTTCGGAGGCCAGCATTCTACCATTGAACTACGACCCTATAATATAACTAATACCTACCTTCATCATTATTCATTATTCATTATTCATTATTCATCATTCATTAATTATTAATTATTAATTATTCATCATTCATTAATTCTTCCATATTTCATAACTCACACGTTTTTGATGTACGCAATCTCTGATCATTTGTTCATTTCTATTGAGTGTAGAGGTTCCAGTTTTTATTTCAAGAAAAACTATTTTATTCAGATTACCTTTTGAGAGTCCATCGAGAACAAGATAATCTACCCCCTTTCACAAAAACACCAAATCCTTGTAAAAATACGGGAAATTAGGCAATAAAGGCGCTATTTTTTCATTCACATGTCCAAGCACGACACTGCGAGATCTCATAACGGCATCACTTCTTTGACTCTTGATTTTTATCATAAAATATATTTTCGCTATAAGATATCCTACAAAAAGTCAGATAATCACTCAAAGAATAATCAGTCAAAAATTGGAATTCATAGAAAACAATAAGACGATAAATATGTATCTGATATATACCTATTTTTTAGTAAATTTTTAGTCGTTTTTTAGTGAAATTATATATGAAATATAAGAATTAAGTCAATAGGATATACATACAAATAAATAAAATATAAGAATAAAGCAATATGAGGGTATTTTTTAGTAAGTTTTTTTTGCTTTTTTTGTATTTCCGGATATAATTACGTATAAGCCAAAAGCCGAATAAAGTATATAAAGAAAAATAGGGCTTTAAGCTTCAAGCTTTAATCTTTTAGCTAAAATAAGTATGAACGGAATTGATTATAAATCAAAATTAGATGAAGCGATTCTTCAATCAGATGTCGTAAAGATTTTTGATAATCTTTTGACCGTTGCTGTAGAAGCAGGTGCATCAGATATCCATATCGAACCCTTGGAAAATTATTGCAGGATAAGAATCAGGATTGATGGGATACTCGAAGAACTTGTGCAATATCCGAAAAATATCCATGAAAGTATTATCTCTAAATTCAAGATAGAATCAGGTCAAATGAGACCAGATGAAAAAAGAGTTCCCCAGGATGCGAGAGTATCTAGTGTAACTTTAACGAACAAAGAAATCGATCTTCGTGCTAATACGCTTCCTAGTGTATGGTGAGAATGTCTCGTCATGCGTATCGTAGATAAATCAAAAAAAATACCAAAATTAGAAGAGTTAGGTATCGAAGGAAGCAACAAAAATATTATTTTCAGACATCTGAAATATCCGAATGGAATTATCCTCATGACATGACCTACAGGATCAGGTAAGACAACTACGCTGTATGCATGTCTTGATTATGTAAACAAAACGGAAGTGAATATCATCACGTATGAAGATCCCGTCGAAAATAAGATGCCTGGACTCAATCAAGCACAAATCAGATCTGACATAGGATTTACGTTCGCCAATGGACTCAGAGGAGGACTCAGACAAGATCCTGATATTATGATGGTGGGAGAAATCCGTGATAGAGAAACATTGGATATGGCTATGGAATCAGCAATGACCGGACATCTGGTATTTTCTACCGTGCATACCAACTCATCAGCAGAGACAATAACCAGAGTATATAACTTATGAGCTCAACCCTATATGCTCGTAGGTACCTTCAATCTCGTAATGGCAGAAAGATTAGTGAGAAGAGTATGCGACCATTGCAAGATCCAGACATCCGTAAAAGATGATCCGCAATATATCTATGCAAGAGAGAGTTTCAGAAATTTTGACAAAGAAGCGCTCAAAAAGGAAATTCTTAGCAGAGGGATCAGTCAACAGCAACGAAATGATTTCGTCAACAACGCTTTGATTTATGTAGGAAGTGGAAAAGATCCAATTATGGGAGATAAATGCGCGGTATGTGGAGGAAGCTGATACAAAGGCAGAGTAGGTCTTTTTGAAATGATGGACTACACCGACGAACTCAAAACATTATTGCTTGAAGGAAAATCAGCATTTGAAGTGGAAAGTGTAGCATTACAGAGAGGGATGATCAATCTAGAAAGAGATGGTATATTCAAAATCATCAAAGGAATGACAACACTAGACGAAGTATACAGATACGTTAAGGCTAAATTCAGCAAAGAATAAAAGACAGGAACTAGGAACAAAGATAAAAGAATGAATGCCTTTGACCTAGTCCCTTTAACCTTTTACTTAATATGAAGTATGGAAATCAGTAAATTATGATTCTTCGAAAAATTTATCATCAAAAAGTTTTTTGCTCCCAAGCTCAAACAAAAGACTAATTTTTTCAGATTGTTGGCAGTCGCACAAAGATCAGGACTTGGACTTAGAGATGCATTATTTTCCATCAAGAATTCTGAGACAAGCAGAGGACTGATCATGATTATCCAAGACGTGATTGATCAACTTACGCAATGATCTACTTTTTCACAAGCATTAGAAAATCACTCATATTTCTTCAAAGAAGAAGAAATAGCCTTAGTGAAATCATCTGAGACTATGGGTAATCTACCAGAGATATTAGAAGAGATAGCTGTTGATTTGGAAAATTCAGAAAGAATAAATTGAAAGATAAAAAAAGCACTAGCATATCCTATTGTGCTTATTGTCTTCGCTTTAGTAGCAGTAGTGATATTGCTTATCTATGTCATCCCGACTATCGTGACGATGTTTCCCAACCAAGATCAACTTCCAAATCTGACAAAATTTATGATGTGAGCATCAGGTTTTTTACAAAAGACATGGTTCTTACTGATTCTAATAGTGGTATGATGTATTGTTGGATATAGATTCTTATACAAATATGTTTTAGTATTCAAAATATTCATCGACAAACTTATGGTGAAACTCCCCGTGATATCTGGGGTTGTGAGAACATATTATATGTATAGATTTTCTAAGTTACTCAGCCAATTATATAGTGCATGAGTGAGTCCTATCATTGCACTCAAACTCATGGGAAATACATTCACCAACTTCTTTTACAAAAAGAAAGCCATAGAAATCAGAGAAAACCTTAATGCCTGATTCTCATTCGCGGAATCAATGGAATGATCGTCGTTATTTGATCCGATATTAGTTCAGATTATTCATGTAGGAGAAGACACAGGAAATATCACCGAAGTACTCAAAAAGATGGCTGATTTTTATAGCGATATGCTACAGACCAAGATAGATATCCTCATGGATCTTATTCAACCGCTCCTGATGGCAATCATCGCTGGAGTGATAGGCATGATCGTAGGCGCAATATTCTTGCCTATGGCAGATCTTGTCAATGTAATTAAATAAAAGAGGATCCCTTGTACCTTCCACCTTTTACCTTGTCCCTGTATTGCCAATGATGAAAAAAATAATAATACTCGCACTAATGCTGACCATCATCATAACATGCCAAAAATCTCATGCACAACTAGAGGTCGGGCTTGGTCAGGTGATTTTTGAACAACCCGCAACAACTGCAGATCAGCCCTTTCTGCCCAACGAATTGAGTTATAACATTGTTGCAATCCATTTGGGTATAGCCGGAAAAAACATTGAAGC
>JAHFJL010000016.1 GCA_023245855.1 bacterium | reverse complement strand
ACCTTACGGACATCAATGACGGACTTACAAGACTGCATCTCTACAACGATAATGGATCCGTACAACCGTTTGTAGATATCAATACCGCATTCTCTCCTCCCGCGATATTCGGAGATATAGCACAGCTCAAAACGACAATCAATGGTTTTGATATTTCCACAGATCCGAACAAACAAGAGAAGAACAGAGGAATGAATCTGACTACTCCCGACAGACCTATCGACAATATCAGAAATATCACGTTCCAAGGTATCGGTGGAGATCAAGTAAGACTCAACTACCCTAATGTCTATGAAGTGAAAATATATAACGCATCAGGAGATAAGCTTTTGCTCAAGACACCAGATGAGATCAGAGAATCCATCAAGACGTATTTGACAGACAAAGCACTGGAATACAACGCTTTGCTTCAAACACAGCAAAACAAGAGAGACGCATATTATATGTCATTGAGTGCGCAATTCAATCTTTTGGGACAGATAGACCCATTGGCGAATCCGAACACGCATACGTATAACCTGATTCCGACTGATTATTTCATCAGTCAGCTGGTAGCATTTTTGGATGGTTTGGAAACAGGATATGGAGGGAAATACGTTTACGGATCGCTAGCGCATGGGACAATTGACCAGAAATTGGATATGCTAGCAAAATTATTATATTACCAGAATATCACTTGGCCAGAAAGACTGCAAAAAAGCACAGTTGTCGATGATATGAACGAGATCAAAAACAGTTTCGATGTAAACACAAAAATCAGTCACGTGATGCAGACCTACCTTACCGAGAACAACGATCAAGGAAAATTCCTGACTCCGGTATACAATAAGACAGGATACGAAGTAGGATATATCAACTCAGACGGACAAGATTATGTCTCAGCTAAAACAGTTCCAAGCTTTATCCAGCAAATTCAGACCGTACAAGCAAAAAGAGCAAACATTGTACCCATACCAACAAACACATACAATCCCCAATCTGCAAGCGACAACCTCCAAAAAAAGATAGATAGTTGCGATGGAGTCGATACCAATGGGACATCATTATTGTTTGATTTCAAGACATTCACATCGCCTTGGATGAAAGCTATGGTTTGCCGAAGCAAACAAATATTTAAATTCGACGTCAAAGTAAGTTTCGATAACGCACTTTGACCGGTAGCTATGGGATCCCTGGATCAAGCAGCAAGCAACATAGATACTGCAGGCACCCAACGAAAAAAATTTGGATCGCAGCGGACCGCTCCAAATAATGATGATACCATCAATCAAGCACAATGAAATCTGAAAGATACGCTCCAATGATATAACACCTATGCATTGCCGCAATTCAATACGACCACCATCAGCGTCGAGGACACAGGAAACAATCAACTGACCATCGGTATGGCTCAAAATGTAGGAGCTGTTAACGTGAAAATATCAGCAACCGGAGATAATTGTTTTGGCATCAGTAAAAATGGAGTGATACTCAGTAGCAATATTTGCACCAAAGCAGCAAAAGAATTATATAACCCAAACACAGACACTATTGTTTTCGATATCATTGCACCAAAAAAAACAGCAGGATCTACAGCCATAAAAATAGACCTTTGTCCGCCTGTTGCGAATGCAACTCAATGCATCACCAAGACACAAGTCATCCAAGTGTTGCCAGGACCTACCCGTCAGATAACGCTTACAGCAGCGACAGATATCGTGATGGCATGATCACAGATACCGTTGATCATCAGTGCAAAAGACAAATATGATAACACGATAGGCCAAAGCATCCAAGCATATACTATCAGCGTAAATAGCGGTGATGGACAAATCTATGATGGTGCAGCGACCAACAATAGCATCAAGTTCGATAATTTCAGACAAGCGGGATTCATCTATCAAGCACCAATACAAGTCAATGCAAACAAATCAGTGAGCATTAGTATAGCGCCTGAAATCACAAACCCGAACCTAATCACTAGCACCACTCCACCCCCTCAAGTCATCACCAAAAAAATAATCGTAGCCAAAGGAATTATCACCGTACTCAAGGATAATATCGTTCTGTATCAGACAGAAAATGCGCAATCCATCCAACCCAAGATAACTTTTGATCTTCCAAAAGATGAATCAGGGATCCAATATGTTGATACCAACGGAATCGTCCAAATAAATCCAAACACTATCCCGAAAATCAGTATCAAAGTAGAAGATAAAAATGGGAATAAACTGGAGACCGTAGCAAATATCATAAGCAAGCAATGATTATTGAGCCCAGGTACCGTCATCCAAAGCACCGTTAACAACCAGATCCAACAATCATTCAACAAAGCTAACGATTTCATCATCAAAGATGGAAGATTGGATATCGCACTCTATCCGAATTTCAAAGCAGGTGATGATACGATCACGATCTACATCCCAGGCATCGATCCGATAATTATTCCCGTGACGGTAAATGCGGGTGACGCAAAGACAGTACTCCTCACGCTCGACAAGAGCAGAATGGATCTCACGACCGATACCGGCAGCGAATGAATGATCCAAGTAGTAGATACCCGGAACAATAAAGTGACCAAACCTACAACCATCAAACTAGGAGTTATCGGCACAGCAGATGCCAACACCAACGAATTCATTTATAGTGGTGCACAATACACCTACAAGCTCACCGCCAAAAAACCTGGAGGCGAAGGCTATGTTTTCGCATATATAAAAGACAGACAACTTTCTGACCAAGTACCAGGATATGAAAGATTCATCATCCAAGAAAGCATCCTCCCAAAAGACAAACTTAACATCATGTACCTCAATCTTTTTTGAACTGACCGAGGAAATCAGCGATGATATTTTTCTGAAAACAATAAAATCGTAAACACGATAACCAACCAATCGGATAAGTTATTGGCGACTACGACCGAACTTATCGATCCCAGCAAGATCAAACAGATAGAATATATCATAGGAAACAACGGACAAATCCAAAGCATCAACAACAAAGCGATCACGCTTACAATAGACAACAAAGAAATTATCGGACAGCTAGCGGATATAGCGAAAATCCATCTCTGAACCAGCAGCGACTTCAAAATACAGACGTTAACAGATAGCTGAGCGATGGGAAACTTCGCTAAAGACACAAATACGCTCCTCTACATACCAGAACCTACGGATAGCGTCATCACAGACAATACAGCAAACAAAACAACGATAACTATCAACGGCAGCGATATCCTTGATCTTACGCAATGAACTATCGACCCGAATATCACCATCACCGCAGACAATGAAATGATTGCAGATATGGAAACCTATACGATGACATTAAACGGAAAAACGATAGGAAAACTTCTGATCCGAAACAACGATGGGATCACTACCAATACCGCAAATATCGATCTTCAAGATCCAATCACATATGGCAAAACATCTATCTTTACGGAAGGATCAAGCAACACCCAAGGGATCTGAATATTCGTCACACAAAGCAGTTTCATCAAAAACGGATATCAATCTATCGAAGATAGCAGCGACGCATTATTAGGGATTGGGTTCACTAGCAATTTCAAAAACATCTCAAATTTCGCTAACGGAAAAAATGTAGGAGAAGCGACTCTTCCGTACGGATCACAATTCCTGATCAATTTCTGAGACCCTTTACTTGAAAGAAGAGAAAAAAATCCGAATATCCCTACGACAGATTTTGATGCGGCATTTGGACAGACAATTTATGCAGACCCGAACAAGACGATCTTTAAGGTGCTCCCTATCGATTTCAACAAAGATGGGTTTAAAGACCTGATTGTAATCTATACGGACGGCACAATTAAATTATTAAAGAATTATGGAGGGACACAATCATACAAAAATATGCAAGAGCTTATGATCATTGCAGAAGCAATCAAAGACGTGAAAATAGGCGATGTCGACGGTAACGGATATGACGATATCCTCATACTGACAACGAATAATAAATGAATAGTCTATCTCAATAAAGGATGAGTCTTTGCGGTTGATGGAAGGAATATCTGTCTCAATACCAGCGTCGAACCAGGAGTTGAAAGCCAGACTCCAGATGATTTTTCTACTATCAAACAACTCTTCATCCAAGATATGGATAAAGATGGGACATTAGATGTTGTAACCAACGATAATTTAGGAGATGTAAAAATATTTTATGGATGATGAAATAGCAATGGAGCAAATTATCTCTCCTCTATCACGTGAGCTTGTGATGCTAATCGATACACCAGACAACAAAACAAATACATCACCGTCCAACGTTTTGGGATCAAGATAAACAGCAACCGATATATCCAGGACGATAGTTTAGTCTATCGAAAGGGCAGCGATGCGCCGACGGAATGAACCACAGAAGAACTGGATACTACTGCTCCGGAAACCCCAGGAGACAAAGCTCAAGCAATGAGTGATATCAAAGATCTAATGGGAAATACAGACACCTATGTAGCTGCAGGAAACAGTCAACTCGCTTACGTACAAAATCCTTTGACTACCGTGCCGGTATACGAAACAAAAGCGCCAGGGGATATATATTATCTTCCTATCGGAGAAACCAACGATGCAGTAAGCGTCTACAAACAATATAGTGATATCAATGGAGGCATACTGAGAAACAACGATGAAGTAGCAATCCAGACCACCATCGTTTCCAAAAAAAATAACAATAAGCTTACATATATCGATAAGTTAAAATGACCATGGAATATAGCTAAAGACAGCAACAATAGGATACCATCATTTGTATTTACCACAGCTAATACAAGAGGGATAACTCTCGATCGAAACGCTCCAGAAGGATACCAATTTGTGATGGATAACATTACATTGGATTCAGGAGATAAACTCAGTTTTTCATATACGGTAACCTATCAAGAGACAGCGACGACTACGATAGATGTTGCTGATCAGGATCTCTCAAAGCAGAATAAACGCAAAGACACATATCCCGATATCACAATCAACAGCACGGATTCTTGCCAAAAAAATAAACGGATATTCTTCAATGACAACATAGGAACAAGAAAATCATATACAGAAGTCTACAATGACATCCAAGGAGATATGAACGATTATTATAGTTGAGCAAAAGCGAATCAGCAGAATATGCTCAATGGATTGATAGACCAAATATCCAACGTCACAAACATGGACGGGATCTCTTCAATAGTCGGAACACAAAACCTAGAAAACCGACAACCAAAAAATCTACTGAATTCATTGCCAAGTTCAATCGTTCAAAACGGGGTGCTCAACGTAGATCTCGGATTCATAGATACCGCAACAGCTAATGTATCCAAAAAAATGGATAGCGCATTGCAAGGATTATGTCAGGGATTCAAGCTAGGAAAATGAGGTTCATGCGGTATTCCCGTACCATTCAATCAAGCATTCTTAGCGCCGGGAGACTATCATATCTTCTGATGTGTACCAAAACCACCTAATCCGCTCGCTGCAGTATTCAAAACACTCAACAATACCTTAGGAAAAGGGATGCCGCTCTTGAATATCCCGGGTAACCGATGACCGACAGCAATCGGATATATTCCGGCTCCGGGAATTTTCTGATATCCATTCAAATGAGCTACTGACGGATTCTATTTATGAAATCTATGAGGAACCTATCCATCAATGTTCAGATTATATGTAGCGCCGACACTGACATTAGGATTAGGTATGGCGATGTGTTTTGGTCCGTATACTGTAGGTAAAGCGTTGCCGAAACCGTTTAGGGATATTGGAGGAAACTGTATAGTATTTGCATTACCGCCGCTCACTGCAAGTTGCAGCACTAGTGCAAATGCTCCATGAACCAGCAACCAACCAAACACTGATAGCTATGACCAAAGCATGGTAGATTCAGCAAGAGGTTGAGTATGCAACAACCCGCCAAAAATAGGTAACGCAATCGTATTCGCGCCAAATAGCAACCAACCGATAACTACCAATACTGCAAGCTCTCCATTCCAAACCGTCTCAGCAAATATCACAGCAGCAAACTCATCAGAAAATAGCATCCCGTATTCAGCAGCTATCCCGCAAGGAAATTTCTGATGATTGATCGCTATAGATCAAGAACCTACCAGCGTTCCTGCAGCAGAACAATACGGCAACGCAACCCAGCAATTAGCAGCAGCACAGACCAGTTATGACGGATATGATCTCAAAAAATGAGACCCTATCAATCTCAAAATCCTTTGAGGAAAAGCGAAAGGTATCGTACAATGTGTCGTTTCAAAACGAGTGACAAGCCAACTCCAATACATCCAAAACAATCTGACCAAGATGACGATTGAGATCGACCTTCCCGATATCACTACGGTATTTCAAGGGTTCGATCAAATCGGAAATTTTACAGATACCTACCAAAACCTTAATGCACAAAATCAAAAAGCAGGATACATACAATCAAGCACCTCTACAGGCGTCAAGCAACGAGAAGACAAACTCTCCAAACAGCAATACAACAATATAACGCAAAAAGCAGGACAGAACCCATTCCTAGCAGTACAGCAAATGTTCAGTCAGGTACCGCTAGTGCAGATCGATACCAAAGACATCAACATCAAGATTCCAGCGATTACGAGCGACGACATCAAAAAATATCAAAGCTATCTCACCTTACGAGTAGCAAAAAATAACCAGACGATAAACGATCGATGAACATTCCTGACATCAATCACTGCGCTCTGTTCGCTCCCAGAGATAAAAGACAAGATAAATAACGCAGGAAACACAGCCAAACAGCTTACGGATTTACAGACACTCCAAACCAACTGAAAATTAAGTCCAGCCCAGCAGACACAGTTAGATCAGCTTACCACAGCGCAAAAACAAACAGACTTCTGTTTGAAGTTCTGATGACAAGTCTCTAAGTTTGTTGCAATCAGAGAAAACTCTGCAGGGCTTATCAGTTCAATCAAAGAGAATATGAAAGTCTTGGACAACTATAAAAAGTTTCCTACGCAACTCTACGCACGAACACATGTTACGGACACGTACCTCACAGAGATTTCATCATTGCTCTCGACTTTTGTGGGTAATACTATGAATCGGCTCAACACGAACGCAACAAGATTTTCACAATACGTAGATGCGATAACGCTCTTGGTAGGAGCAATCAAGACCTGGCAAGCGATCATCGATTTCTCAGTCAACCGATCAGAAAAATGTTCTAAATGCAGCAACGATAACTATGGTTCGTTCTCATGTAGCCTGTCATTCCTTTGTCCTAAATTACCTATCTTCCCTATCCCAGCATTCAAGATCCCAAATATCTATATGGATCTCTCACATGTTGAATTAGGGATGAATATCGTATTGCCGAAAATAAATTTTGTACCGATCAAGATCCCATTGCCGCAGATACCGAATCTGCCTGAACCGCCGCAAGTGGCAGTGAATCGAGATGTTTTATATGGATTAGATATCAATTTCTTCAAAGATATGTCATTGCCGACGGTGCCAGTAATGCCGGAACCACCGGTATTGCCTGAACCGCCATCATTCATCCCGACCATCAAGATGAATCTGCCGGTATTGCCGCCAGCACCAAAGATTCCAAAGATATTGCCGGAAATCAACGCTATCCTCAAAGTAGCGACATTCATCGGAAAGATATTCTGTATCGTTAAATGAGGCATCGGGCTTGTAGGAGAGAAATGAGTGAAAGGCAAGATAGAACAGATAACACAAAGGACATGGAACGTGCCGATTTTCGATTATTTTGATCTGACCACCAAATTCAAAACACCTCCGCTTCAAGGATTTGACTACAAGATGGACGCATATACCACTTTGAAATTCAATTTTGATGGAGTCTACGATATCTTCAATACCATCGCTCAAACGACAAACAATATGGTTTCCAAACAGATAGAAGCGCCTATCCAAAAAACAGTCAATCAAACAACAAACACGCTCAACAACAACGCTGTAACAAGCGGAGTAAACACATTACCGATCAACAACATCAACATCCAAGGATACTACAGTCCAAAAGAAGAATCAGGTATGATGGACTATAATATCGCTTACGCACAGCTCAAAGAATGACTGATCAACTTCAAAAACAGGACGATCGACGACACGGAGACCAACAAGAAAGTAAGAACGATTTTAGCTACCATAGACAACAAATCAACAGTCTTACCAGCCACAAAAGAGCTTCAGCAGATGGAAAATGCAGCTCAACAAATCATCGATAAAAATAGGAAAAACAATCAGACGCTTGAAAAACAGATCCAATCGTACGACACCTTCATCAAAAAAATCCAAGGAGACGATATCGCTTTGGTTAGCGATAAAACTCTGTCCGTAAGCCTCAAATCATCATTACTCACAATCGATGCACCAACGCAAAAGATATTACAATCACAGGAAGATCCGACAAAAACATATCTCGCGCTCAATCAAAGGATGGTAAAAGGATATCTGGATGCGGTAAATAACGATGGTCCGGAAAAACTCAATATGACGCAATCGACGTACGACAAATCCAAACAATATCTAGAGACTACGAAAGCAAAGATCGATCAAGGACTATTGGCATATGCAGACCAGCCATTGCTCGCACAATCAACCTCTACAACATGCACCAACTGTGCGACAAACAACGATGCAAGCAATTACAGCAGCGATCTCGGAGCGTATGTAAACGGAGTGTTTGTAGAATCCTACAGCGGCACACAAAAGAGCATGATCAATACCGTAGCTTCTCCGGTACAAGTCCAGAGCGTACAACAGACCTACACAACTACTACAGATCTTAACAACGATAAAATATCTGATATCCTCATGTACGATGCCAATACCATTTACGTAAAATACGCAAAACAGAATTCTGAATCCCTTACGCAAGGAGGTAATTCGATCGCTATACATTACAATAAATTTTACAGCTACGAAACTGCGCATCAATCGATCTTGTGAATATTCGGTACCAACAACCGATACATCTCATCTCTGGATCAGCTCGCAAACAATACGGACGCTTACGGATATCTCACCATCAACGACATCACAATCAAAGTCATGGACAAGAACCAGGAAGTGAAAAACTTCAAAACAGATGGACAGACATTTGATCATCTGCAGATGTCATGGAAAAACAACATCACATTAGGAGATAAAGCAGATGGATATGTACTGAAGATAAGCACGAAGATAGATACCAAAGATACGCCAAAGAGTTTCTGGGACTTCTTATTACCAGGAGAGAAACCGCAATATGTTATCGTATTGCCGCAAGGCACCGACTACAAAAAATGACTCATCACGATTGATGAGAACCTCGTGAAGAAGCCGATAAATCTCCAACTGGGAGAGAACGTATTAGCGGTAGAATATTACCAGCCGGATCAAGACAAGATCACGGTAACACTCAAAAATCTTCCAAGAAAACGGCTCTATACAAGCATAGCGACGCTTAGCGATACCCCTCAAGATCTGAGCAACAGCCAACAACAAAATTTCACGCTCTACAAAAAATCTTCAGCATGGTCAAACCAAACTGTTGCAGGGATGCAAAATCTTGGGGATACCAACGCACCGGTAGGTGAGATACTATTATGGAGAGATGCCACACAAGAGGCAGTAAGTACAGGAGTCGCTCACGAAGGATATATCAACACCGCATATACATTCAAATCATTACGGACAGATGACGTAGATGTCGCTAAAATGGTTATCCAACACAACGGACAGACGATCTTAGAAAAAGATAATCAATGACAGACAGGTACAATAGATCTCAGCTGACTTTTCTTCACATGAACCACTCAACAAAGTTTTGACTTTATAGCTATCGATCAAAACGGCAATACTGCCAAAGAGACGGTAACATTGAATATCAAGATACCGGATATCGAAGTGATTGACGTCAAAAAAACAGGAACAGAGACATCGAATATCATAGCAAAAATCAGTAATGATCTCGATGAAGGTAATGTACTATTCCAAAGATTGAGGAACGGAGTACGAAATACCATCACCGGCAGCAACGCAAACAGCTACGGCGGATACGATCTGACACCCAAACAGACAATCATCACAGGAGGGATATTTACGCTGGGAAACACTGTAGGATTATATGATACCCAAGGAAACGAGATTGGAACGGTTGATCCAAAAACAGGTGAAATAAAAGTAAATCAATGATATACGAACACCATCAAAATCTATCTCAACCTCACAAGCCACATCCCTGTAGTCGAGTTGAGAGACATCACCAAAGGGATAACACTCTTCCAAATCGTACTGCCAGTAGATACTATCGCAAATATCGAGATGAATCAAGGCAAACCGAATTATGAACAAGCACTTTTGCAAGAAGGTCAATTTGGAAATTTTGATGGCGGATACTGCATCAAAGACAACACCAACAATTGCATCGCATACAGCAATACGCAAGGAGCGATATACATCCCAGGAAGCTACGCAAGCTCACTCGCAGGAGAATATGCATTTGATGCGGCTAGCAAAAAGACTAAATTTATCATAAAAGACCCGTCAAACCAAGCTATCGTGACCTTCACCGTAAACGTCAAACCTAGCAAATAGCAGACCTTCGACTTTTCGACTTTCGACTTTTCGACCTTCGACTTTAAGACTTTAGACTTTAAGACCTTAAGACTTTACAGACTGTAAAAAAACATGGGGAAAAAAATAATGATAGGAATGATAGGAAGCATAGCGCTGATAGCAGGGCAAGCATTTGCTAGTGACTGCGGTTTGGTGTTGTCAGGCAATCTCAATGATATGGTAAGCAATTTTACAAATACAGAACAATATAAAAGTTACCATCCATTCATGCCGCCCGCAGCATTCAAACAAGCAGCTACCAACCTTCTAAGTTATTGCTGCAAAATGGGATTGTGTGCTGAGAACGATAAAAAAAATATCTCACAATGAAAATATCCAGAAAGTCCCTACTTATTTGATCAGATATTTGATATCACGATGAGAAGATTGGATGGAGTACCAAAATTAACGTACGATCTTGCAGGAGATCCTATGGCAGTAAAACGAAGGACCGCTATGAATACCACCGCAAACAGCGCTAATGGAGGACAAGCCAGCACGATACAATCAACCTTCACCGGATATCGGACGATGCATGAAAAATTCACGAAGGATATACCGACAGTACTAAAAAATTATGATACTAAGGATACCAATCTGCTTTCCTTAGCTGATAAATACGGCACCGTGTGTACCATCATCAACAATCTGTATGGACTCCTACAAAAACAGACAGAAGTCGTGATAGGCAGCTCCAAGGAATCAAACAGTTTCTTCAGCAAATGTGAAGGCATCGTACAAAATAGGATGCAAAGAGAAACCTCATACGTCAAATTATTGATGATCCAAAAATCAACACAGCTCTTGGATGAGACTACAAAAGCATACACCAAAAAACATTTTGTAGAAGAGAAAATTATGGCTTTGTGGGCGCTCATTTGAAAGGTCAAAGACACCCTCCAAACCATAGTCCAACAAGCCCCCGCCTCCAAGCAATGCAGCCAATAATCAACAACCTCTCTATCGTTCTATCGCTCCATCGTTCTATCGTTCCACTGCCTCTTTTACCTTTTTCCTTCCACTCATGTACATCAAAAAAACGCTTATCATCAACATCTTAGCAGGTATATTCATTATACCACTAACTACGTTCGCACAGACACCTAACGATTATTCAATCATCCCCGCAGCATCAAGCGGAGGTGGAGTAGAAAATGCTGTAAACGCGGTAGGTGCATCATGAGGGGATGTACGAAATAATTACAACGCTCAAGCGCAAAACCTACAAGGAAACGTTGGAGATCAGCTCGCTTCAGGGATTCTGACACGAGATACGTTATTAAATTATGTGGTATATCTCGTAAGATTCCTTTCCCAGATAGGTCTGCTTATAGGAGTGCTTATGATTATCTATGCGGGATACCTCTATGCAAGTAGCATCTTTGCACCCGGCAACATGAGCAAAGGAAAATCAGCGATAACTAACGCTATCATAGGCGTCTTGGTTATAGCATTTTCATATGCTATCATAAAATTATTGACCAGCGCTTTCTTATCGTAAGATACGACACTCTATATCACAAAAATACTAGTTAGATGATATATCTTTTTATTTATTCATTCTTTCTAAAACAAATAATTTACCTCTCCAAGATAATTTTTGGGGAGGTTTTTTCTCTTTCAAATAACGGGATAATAACAAAATAAATTCTTGAGCTAGAAATGAATAGTAAATGAGCCGAAACGAAGAAAAACTAAAGTTGTATTGATTTTATACTACATTTAAGTAACATATATCAGGCAGATATTTGCCTGAATTAAAATCATTTTCATCGAATTATATTTATTATAAATTAATCTTATTTATCTTTTTTTTGACCTATGCACATCACCAAATCTCTCTTCAAAGAATTTACTGACACGCCTAAACTTGCTTGGTATCATATCAATGACAAAGAAATATATCAGAAGATTCAAGAAAACATGTACTGAAGTATGGACTGAGCAGCTATTGGACAAAGCGTAGAGGATTTAGTCAAGCAACTCTATAAAGATAAGATCATGATCGAAATAGATACTACTAACCTTGATTACAAACATCGACATCAATCTTACCATCAAAAATCCAGCAAGGCACTAGATGAAAAACCTGATGTTTTATATCAAGCAGGATTTGCTACTGATACATTGTTTGCTAAAACAGATTTTTTGGTAAAAAATGAATCCTGAACCTACGACCTCGTAGAAGTAAAAAGTAAAAATACTATCAGAAATGACAATACAGACCAAACGCTAGCAGAAGATCTAGTGAGCGATGTAAGTTTTCAAAGATATGTACTACAACAGACTCTAGGCAAAAAGTTTTCTTGAAAATGTTTTATCATGCACCTCAACAAAAAATTTAGAAAGCATGGCGAGATACGTCCTGATGAAATTTTACTGCAGGAAGTAATAGATAATGATCTGATGACTGATGATGCTATCCAATGATTGTTAGCTATAATGAAAAGCGACCTTTCGTTGAATATAGAGGATTTCAATACAAAATATCCCTACGATGGAGGAGATTATTTTACGTATTTCTGAAAAGAACCACCAAAAAAAAGTATACGAAATATTGCTGGCATTGATAAAAAGAAAAAGAAAGCACTCTATGATGCTAGGAAGATACTAATTGATAATATCACTGATGAAGATATCCTCAATATCTTATCCAAAAAAGATGGTGGCGATAGCAAATCATCAAAATTTATGAATCTTTGGAAGCAAAGAGAAACAGTCGTAGATAAAGAATCAATTAGGGAAAAATTATCAGCATTAGTGTTCCCTTTATTCTTCTATGATTATGAAACTATTTGTTTCCCTGTACCCGTACTGGATTGACTAGGACCTCGATGACAGACAGTAGTCCAATACTCTGTGCATAGAATAGAACAAGATGGAACAATTACACACAAAGACTGTATCATTAATCCAGGTGAGATGAATAATAAAAGGATTATAGATAGTATAGTTAAAGACTTAGAAAATGGCAAAGGAACATATATAGTGCGGAATAAGGCCTTTGAGTGTGGAAGAAATAAGGAGTCATGAATATTATATCCAGAGCATACCAAAGCATTTGAAACTATAAACAATAACACTTTTGATCTGATGACAATATTTAGTGAGCAGTTGTATTTTGATCGTAGATTCTTGTGATCTGCCTCTATCAAGAAAGTTTTACCCGTACTGACGAATATATCGTATGACGATCTTGATGTCGGAAATGGTTGAGTAGCAATGAATCTACTCTATCAGATCCAGCAAGGCAATATTACATGAGCCGAATTAGAGCAATCAATCAAAAATTTGCTTACTTATTGTGAGCAAGATACATGGGCAATGGTAAGAATATGGGAAATAGTAAAGGAGAAAATTGGGTAAGTTTTTATCTTATTATAAATTATGATATGACCAGTCTAGAGGATGCTATAGAGAATCTTTCTAATATTAACTTTTCAAAATTTGATGGTTCTGAAGACGAACACTTTATCAAAGATTTTTATATAAATCTTTTAAATAAATATAAAGATATTAAAAATAACTGAAGAAAAAATGGAGATAGAACGTACATCAGTGGACTTTTTCAAAAGGAGCTTCTTACAACAATTAACAAAATAGCTGGGAAAACTGATTTTGCTATCCATGAAGTAGATATTGCAAATAAATTTTTAAAGGAATCCGGGGATGTAAAAAATATAGATCTATATATACAAGGAGATGAAGAAAAAATCGCTATTGAAATAAAGACAATACTTGATTTCAATCCCTTAGGTGCAGCATATTTAGAAGCATTAGTAACATCAGAAAACTTTAATAAATTCTTTGTTGTGAGTTTAAACTCCACCAAGGAAATTTATAAGAAACTAAAAATGATAGTTGAGAACACTGAACTCAAAAAGAGTATCACAGATGTTGTGGTTTTTGCATTTTACAAAAAACAGGAGTGATTTGAAGAATGAGTTATTAATTTCTTTAAAGCTATTAGAGAAGCTGTTTAATTTTTTTTACACTCTAAGGACCAACAATGATGCACTTCACCATAACAAACTCCATTATCTCCAAGATAGAACAAATCTATCGTATTTGGTGAGTCATAGAAAATGCCCACATCGTGCCTGAACGACAGCAGAAGCTTAAACAAATCGCGAGACTTCGTAGTGGAGTCTATTCCACCAAAATCGAAGGGAATAGAATCACTTACGCGGAAGCAGAGAAGCTTTTAGCGTGAGAAAATATCAAAGCCAGACCAAGAGACGAGAAAGAGCTCAAAAATTATATGAAAGTTTTGGATTATATCGAATCTAGAGAATCTGATGACACAATTACAGAAAAAGATATTTTAAAAATTCATCAACTAACGACAAAAAACATCTTAGACCCCGTTCATCACAACAAACGAAGAAACCAAGCAAATGCAGTCTACAACGAATGATGAGGAATAGTCTATCTTCCTCCAGATCGGAAAGATATACCAAAACTAATGAAAGAACTATTAGACTTTGTAAATAAACAAAAGGAAATATCTGTCATTATCAGAGCATGACTCCTCCATCACTGGTTTGTTATTATTCACCCTTTTATTGATGGAAACGGAAGAACAGCAAGAGCTTTGACACAACTTTTCTTATATCAGAACTGATTTAATACCAAAAAATATTTTTCTCTGGAAGAATACTACGATACTGATCTAACAAACTATTATGAAAATATTTTTATAGGAAATGACTTCTATTCTGCACAAAAAAAGACTATTGATAGCACGAAATTTGTAGCGTATTTCCTCTCTGGGCTAGAACATGAACTCAATCATCTCAAAAAAACGATTGAAAGCATCAAAGAAGATGAACAATTTGAAAATAAATTGATTATGGCTCGTTTAAACAATAGACAAGTACATATTTCCGCATATATCAAAGAACATTTATCTGTGACAGCTAAAGACCTCCTCAATCAATATAATGTAAGTCTAGCTACAATAAAAAGAGATTTGGATGTACTAATCAAGAGCTGAATAATCAAATCAGTAGGATTTAGTAAATCAACAAGATATGAACCAGTATTGAGCTGAAAATGAGCCAAAAAACAAAAATAATCTTAAGCTCTTCGCTTCCTGCTTTCCACTATTTATTACTTCGAATTTTCTATTTTAGTTTTAAGTTCAATACTCATCTTAGTCATATCAAGCAATGCTTGACTGAGGTTATTCAAGATAAAAAAAATTATGTCACACAGATACTAATTGTGTAACACACTTTGACAAGACTTAATTAAAATTTGCAAAAAAAGATTTTCTGGTTATAATATAATAGATAAGATTTTATCTATTTGACTATCAAAAAAATGAAAGCAAAACACTTAATTACATCAGCAGCTATTATAACAGGAACTGCTTTATGATGATGTAATACAGATAAAATTAAAACAGAAAAACAAGAAGAATTGAAAAATACAATAGACTACAATCAAGTAAAACCAATTCATGATGCTAACAGCATTGGTTTCGAAGTGGCTGAGTTTTTATCTGAACATCAAGAAACAGGAGTTCCTCAAGCTATGATAGATTTATTAGCTAATTCAAAAAAAGAGATTGAATGGAGATTGGATGTAATAAATGGCGAAAATCTACCATGATTCATTAAATGAAAAGTCAGTAGCTATTCAAATCAAAAACATGCATTATTGGCATTAAGAAAGAAATTATCAGCATCAGAAGAAAATACTGAATGAATAGTTGCATTTTTTGACTTTACTCGATGAGCTTGATGACCATCTTCATCAGAATTAATTGTTTTTTCGAATCAAAGAAAAGATTTAAAAGATACTAAAGTTTTTAAACTTACTAATAATAACGAATTATTATCAAATGATTGAAAATATAAATCAGAAAATATTATTAATAACGAATATATAGATTTTCTATATAAGTAAATTTTGCAAAAGTCCGCTTAGCCTTACAAAATAATAATCGGTTATACAACAGAACTTATCTGACATCTATGACCTAATAAATTTCAAATGAAAGTCGGGACGTCAGACTAAATCAGAACCTTATCCAGTTTTCACTACTAAACAAGCTTTCTGCTTCCTGCTTCCTACTTTCCACTACTTTCTACTTCGAATTTTCTATTTTAGTTTTAAGTTCAATACTCATCTTCGTCATATCAAGCAATGCTTGACTGAGGTTATTCAAGAAAAGCTGGTTATCAGCAAGGAAAGTCAGCATATTATTTACAAAAACGATATTGGTATTTTGTGCATAAGAAGAAGTGATATTATTGATCATAGTAGAAGAAATCACATTGTTTTCTTTTTGAGCTGCGAGTGTGAACGCATCGATATTTGCAGCGACATCCGCCAAAGAATTTACTGGTTCTAGATTAGCCTTATTCGTTGCAGGATCCGAGATGATAATATATTTATTGTAATTGTCAGCTTCACTATTGCTGGTATTCATACCAAGGACATTCTGATTGAGATCAGAATTATTTTGCGTCTGTTCTGCTATTTTTATCTTATCGCTCTTTTGAGGGAATACCGGTTTAAAGTCGACTTGGAGCTTGAAAGCGAAATTATCAGCGAAATTGATTTTGATATTTCCATCCAGATATTCTTTGGTCTTGGAAAATTTAACCATCTGACCGCTATTTTTGAGTCCATTCAAGACATCGAATATCTCCTGAAAGATAGCCTGGATACTATATACTTTTGTTCTTTTTTGGAGAGGTTGTTCTTGGACAGGCACTTTACAGAATTTTATACGGAACATATCCTCAACTTTTTGCCATCATGCGCCATTGGGTCATGCGACCATAAAGCAGGTACAATCGGAGATACAAAGCGCCTTGTCTTGGATTCACAATCCATCGCATTTTTTGATGCAGGAAGTAGCGGAAGAAAGTTCGCATTGCGCTTGTTGATCCAAAGGAAGATTGTTGCAAGAAGATGTCGGAGGATTGCCAAACGCTTGTTCAGCATAGGTATTTGCGATACTATCAGCGACTCAGGAATCAGAAGTGCTTGCTCACGAAGCCAAAGGACTATCTTTATGGAATTGAGTAAGAAGTTGTTGGTTAATGACCTGATCAAGATTAGCATCATTGATGAAAGCGGTGATGCCTGAAATATATGCTACAGGATCTTCAAGTACAGATGTCTGTTGCTGATCAGCTACCGGTACGGAAGTATCTCATGAAAGACACTGATTTCCAAAAATCAAAGCAGAACCTGCAGCACTTTGAGGGGTAGTATTATTTGTAGTTGCTATAAAAGTTTGCACATCTTTATCAGGGGATAATACATCAGAAGGAGTTTTGGATACAGTTGATGAAACGCTAGAAGGAAGTGATGAAGGAGAAACCGGTAAAGAAGGAGCTGAAGAAGATCTTAAAGAATTTTGAGAAGGTGAAGTGCTAGATGTCGATGTTCAACTGGGTCCTACCTGGTAGGAGCCTCCTTGATTAGTCAAAGAAGATAAAGTGCCTCATCATTGAGTCAACGCCTGTTGAAGTGTAGGCATAGTATAGAATAAGATCTGTGGAGTATCTTTAAAATCGTCAAACAAGATTTTACCGATTTGATTGATATCATAGAGAATATCAAAATCACTATCATCCAAAGATCCATTCCAAAAGAAGTCTGACCCATAATTATCTTGGTTGATTGTAGAAACACTATAGGAATTGATATACGCATTCTGATAAAGTTTATTGATCTCAGCATCTACATCCTGAAAATCATTAATCGTGGGAGTATATATTTTTTTGCAAGCAAAGAATTTTTGGTAACTACCGCTAAAATCTAAATTTTCAGGTTTGGTTGTAGCAGATCAAAATATTTGATTAAAGACATCCCTGAATGAGGCATTTGCATGATACAAGACATTGATGAAATCTTTTTTTTGGATACGAGGACACACATCATAGTAAGCTGCAAGCTGATCAAACGCAGACATCGTAGAGACGACCTCGTTATCTTTCGCTAATTTTAATGCTTTGGTATAGAGATTGCTTACCGTAGCCTTTCATTGGAAGATTTTTGAAATGCCTACGGATTGATCTTGAGATTGAGTGAATGCCTGAGAAAAATCAATAGCAAAAACAGCGGAACAAGTTCCGATAAGCGCTAATACACACGCTGCAACTGTTTTTGTTCTATTGAGGTTTTTGAACATTTCTCAGTTTATCATATAAAGTATATATCGGAGTCGCTATACCCGCCAACGTTTTGCCAAACTTATCCAGATCTTCCTGATACATAAGCAATCCGATGTGGAACGGGAACGCAGTATAGACATCACGCATCATTCTAAAGGTCAAAGACAAAGCGCTTTTTGATCGGATATATTGGGCGGATAACGTCTTTACGATAGTATCATAGTCAGTGACAAAAGTATTTTTTGCAAGAATGCCTGGATTTTTTTGAAGCATGACCAGATAATATGCAGTGAATAAGCGATAATAGAAGAGCTCGTTATAAGAGAGGTTTACGAACGAATGCAGAGGAATCGTTTGATCTCCATACAGTCCGCAATAGAAAAGATCCGTATCCATGCCTCACAAAGCACATGCATCATTTTTTGCAGGAGTGGTCATATCCAAGATACCGCTGGCATTGAAAATACGTACATCGCTGAGGATATTACGGGTATTTTTGATATATGACAGCATAGTACTGCAAGTTTTAGGATACGAACGTTTATCAGTAGCGCAAAGCTGCAACCCATCAAAATATCATGAAGAAAAGATATTTACCTGATTTTTCAATTCATCATCCGTCTTGAAATTCGAATTCATCCCATAGAGATTAGGTTGTTTGATATTCACATAATCCGTCATAAGATCATTGAAGAGCTTGGGTGCAAGCTTCGCGATATCACAATCATCACTCATAGGAGTACAGAAATCGAACCCATTTACGTCTATATCAGTAAATCATAATTGTTTGAAAGTAGTACGCTTCAAAAAATCGCTGGTATGATCAGCAAAAGAAGAAGCGCTCACATCAGCTTTGACATTACTGCACAGCAAGTATACAAAAGCGGAGTATTTAGCGTTATAGATAAAGTTGCCTTGCGTAAAAGCAGGTGATCACAAGACAGCAGTGCAATAAGAAGCAACAATCTGCTTTACGCTAGCATCAGCAGATGATGAAGTGAACAAAACACTAGAAATACTCTTAAATTCAGCATCGAACGTTTGTGCAGATACGCGATTTTGAAAAAAAGAGAGACAGCTCACCATCATTAGGATACCTCATGCTATATATCTTTTTTTCATACCGATCATATGTTACAACAAACGAAATAAAAGTATTTATTTTCGACAAAGGCCTCCTCTGCCGCATTGAAGCTCACACGCTTCTCACAGACTCTTGATCAAGCTTCCATCCTTATCTTTTCCTCATAGGATATCATCCTTGATACTATTGACCTGTTGACCCAAGATATTGAATGCAGGAGTTACGGTCTTGGTTTCAGAAGAAGAGACAAGCGCATTATCGTTCACTTGTTGAGAGAACACATCCTGCACGGAAGAACGAAGGATATTTTCAAAATTCACTTTTCCTTGATCCACGGCAGAAACCGCAGAGATAGCAGGCAATGTTCCTTCCTTGGTTTGTGTGGTTTGTATTTCTGTAGTTTTACCAGGCAAATCTTTTATAGGGCTCCGAAAAGCAGCGACATCGCCCAGCACACCTGACAGTTATTGGCCAGCATCTGATGTCACACTGATCAATTGTCAGTTTGCGATTCTTTGAAATACACTTCCTGATGCGATTTTTGCAGTACCATACATGGATTTCAAAAGATCAGTTTGCCTTGCTTTGAAAGCATCAGTCTGATTGCTTTCCTTGCTGAATGTTTGTACCAATCTATCGACAGCATTAGTAAAAATATCTAGGAAACCGCTAGTCAAGCCTTTATTGATAGTAGTTCATAAATTTTTCCGATTAGCAGTAAATTTTTTGAGACTGGTGCTGCAGACATTAAATCCTCTTGCACAAGAATAGTCTTTCTGGATGCCTGCCATGCTTGCTGGATCAAAGACTATTTTGATACCGACATCTCATCATCTCGTGATTTCATCAAACGAACTCAGAGTATCATAATACAGGAGCGTTTTAGCTGAAGCAAGGATCTTAGTGAGCAAAGAAGTGATATTACTATATAAGACTCCATCAGCGATAGAGGAAGCAGAGGTAAAGACTCATTGGTCGATATAGCTTTTTAGGATCGTTTGCATGATTTTGAGATTTGTCGGATTGACTTTCTCAAACCATCAAGCTCACATACCCAACTCATATTTTTTGTCGTTGAGAAGCGATTCCAAGCTTTCCACAAGCTTAGCATCTCTGAGGAATACAGAGCTTTGCCCAAGCAAAACAGTTGATCAAGCAAAATCTTGGAACCCTCAAAAATTCATAGGATTGGAAAAGATAGCAGTGGAAGCTAAAGTGAATTCGGCTTTTTGTACTACATTTCTTGCAGCTTTTGAGAGAATTGCCTGCTGAGGAGGAGAAAAGAGATTTCCTGCAAATCGATTGGGATTAACGTATTGTCAGAGATAGCTTCATTGCGTACCGATGGTTTTGATGCTATTCATCATCTCTCTGACAAAGTCTAGCATCAGAATGAAATTTTTGGGAGCGGTACCGCAGATAGAAGACGTTTTGCAATATTCGGCAGGAGCATCAATTGAAGTTTGTGCATAAACAAGAGAAAAATTACCCACAAGCGTGATTAGGAATCCTAACGCGATATATGAAGTAAACGTTTTCTTCATTCAGATAAAGAGATGTAAAATAGTATATGATTATCATGAATCTTGAATCTTGTATCTTGAATCATGAATCTTGTATCTTGTATCTTGTATCATAAATCACAAATTATTTAGTAAGTTTATTTTGAAGGATGGTTTGTTCAGTAGGATTATCACAGATACTGAGCGCTTTTGCATAATATTGTTGTGCTAAATCATATTGCTTCGTCAAGGTATAATAATCACCGACGATATGGAAGACCGTAGCCTGATGATATTTACCAGCCAACGACAAGAGTTTATCGCCTATTCAAGATAGATTTTGTTTAGCCAATTGCAATCAGACCTCTCCATAGAGACATACATCGCTCTTGTCA
>JAHFJL010000015.1:5692-21794 GCA_023245855.1 bacterium | reverse complement strand
AATGCTTTAAGAAGATCCCAAACACATTTAGCATCACCGTTTTCATCAGTTGGATTTTCACCAGCTTTGAGAGCAGATCCTCTAATGATAGGAGCATTTGCATCGTATCCATTCTTTTTAAGAACATCTCTGATTTCTTCTTCTACAAGATCCAATTCATCAGGATCTTTAACCATATCGCATTTATTCAAGAATACAACGATTCTAGGAACATTAACCTGTTTAGCCAAAAGAACATGTTCTCTTGTTTGAGGCATCGGTCCATCAGTTGCAGCTACTACAAGAATAGCTCCATCCATTTGAGCAGCACCTACGATCATGTTTTTAACATAATCAGCATGTCCTGGACAGTCGATGTGTGCATAATGTCTAGTTTCAGTTTCGTACTCTACATGTCTTGTATTAATAGTAATACCTCTTGCTTTTTCTTCTGGAGCATTGTCAATTTGAGCATAATCCAAAACTTTAGCAAATCCTTTGGTTGCAGCAACTTTAGTAATTGCCGCTGTCAATGTCGTTTTTCCATGATCTACGTGACCAATTGTTCCAACGTTAACGTGAATTTTGTTAGCCATAATTAAAATATTTAAAAGTTAAAATGAATATGCACGGTTAAAAACACGTGAAGCAATACCATATCAATATAGACAGTAATTGCAATAGATTTTTTGTAGATTTTTTAAATGATTTAAACAAAATACTGATTTCGATTGAATTGGTAGTCAATAATTCACTAAAGAATTATGCTATCATTCTTTCCGAAACCATGGAGCTGTACATAATTAATCCACAAGGAATCATTGTATTTACAGCATGATGATAAGATCATACAGACCTTCAGAAGGGCATATCCACAAATGTAGAATATGTAGTCAACTTAGCCACCCTCCTAGCTAAATTTTTTGTATAATTGAGATTAAGAATTAATCTCGAGGATGCGTCTCGTAAAACTACGAGGAAACTCACGGCCTGTCCGGTTCTTTACCGGACCGCTCTAACTATCCACAAGGTAGAGACATAGGTCATTTTTTGAGTTTGTTAAATTCGGGGATGCGGGACTCGAACTCGCGGCCTCTTGGTCCCAAACCAAGCGCTCTAGCCATCTGAGCTAATCCCCGGGCTAGACTTGAATTGACATGGACCTAATACACGACATGAATTACAAAGAGTAATCCAAGAACTGAACTAGTAAATAATGAATGGTGCCAGGAGGCAGAATTGAACTGCCGACACAAGGCTTTTCAGGCCTCTGCTCTACCACTGAGCTACCCTGGCATATTGATGGTGGGCATAGGAGGACTCGAACCTCCGACCTCGTCCTTATCAGAGACGCGCTCTAACCAACTGAGCTATATGCCCATTACTAATGTATTTTGTAATACAAGAAAAACAAATCTGGTTGACTGTATAACAATCTTATATGCAATTTCAAGCAAAAAAAATAGAATAAACTAAAATTTCCTTGTTTGGAAAAAAGAAATAATTACCATCAGTCAATCTATCCTATATATAGTAGAAGACATGAAACAATTTGGCATCAGCAAAGAAGAGAAAAAAACACGGAGACAATATCTCAAATATCTGAATGGAACATTCGTTATTTTGATTATATTTTGTTTTATATTTTTCGCGTTTTTTGCAAAAATAGATAACATGCTGTTTGGTAAGAACAAGATTGATATATTCAAAGAAAATCTAGGACAGATGGCATTTTATACACGGACATTTGACAAAAATCTGTCAAAATTTTTGACAACATTGGATGATGTCATGCAAGGATATGACGCATGAGAAAACATTTTCATAACCAAAGAAAAGGAGATAAATTTTTGTCGGGACTACATAGAAAAAAATAAGGAATATCTCAAAAAAATAGGATTTTCAGATTATGATGGGATCATCAATCTGCTCTGAGATCTCAGGAAATACCAGAAAGAATTATTCGAACTTCTTGGAAAGGATCAGTCATTTAATTATCTCGTCATCTTGCAAAACACTAATGAAAAAAGACCGAATGGATGATTTTTCTGATCGTTTGCATTTATCAAAGTCGCTCAAGGGCATATCAAAGATTTGGAAATCATAGACTCTTATTATCCTGACTTTATCGCATACAAAACGCGCATCATCGCACCCGAATGGACAGCACCATTTTTACCGGACCGCAAGATAGGTTTCATCGCAGGAAACAAGTTCTGATTTACAGATATTGATGGAAAAAATCTCAAAGATTTGTACGAATTGATGTTCAACAAGACCTACGATATGGCAAAAGTGCAAAAAACGATGCAGCCGGATTTATATAATAAAGTCCTCAATCAAAATATCAAAGGAGTGATTTTCATCAGATCGGATCTGTTAGAAAATCTATTTCCAAATTTCAAACAAAAAGTACGAGAACGGCAATTCCTTAATGCATCAATCGACTTGATCAGAAAAGAAGTCCGTGGAAATAAGAAAGAACTCTATATCAAGGAAATCAAACAGTATTTTGATAATCAGAAATCAAATATCATAAAAAATGTCGTGAATAAATTTGATCAGATAGCAAATAAGCAATTTATAACGATGTATCTTTCTAACGTCTCCACAGGATTTAATCAGATACTGATAAAAAATAATTTGACGAACGTATTTGATCCAAATCATATATATTTCTGGGACACCAACTTCAGTTATAATAAGATCGACGGATTCATTACAAAACACATTCAGATCAATGACGAGCAAGGGATGATACAGAAAGATAGCAAAAACGATGTCATAGATATCCATGATCTCAAAAACGGAAAATACACCATCAATATCTATTACAAATTTGAGATTCCATCATTTTATCCGACGTTCATCAACAACCTGGAAAAGAAATATGAAATCCAGATTACAGATAGGGAAATGGCGATTTTAGGATTAAAATCAGGCCTGTATGACGAGCCCGGACAAGGCAAAGTAAGAAAACGATGGGAAACAAAAGCCACTATCTATTTCCCGCAATATATTAAAGTCACGAATGTCACAGGAGATATTTATTATCAGGCGCCATTTTACGCTCCCTTTGCTAATGGTTTATTTTATCAGATGGGAAGTACAGAAAACAATACTACAAGAGTGATTAAAATCAATATAGAGGTCAATAAATAACATATTATATGTAAATCAAGGAAAAAGAGAAGTAAATAGAGGAAAAAAGTCGAAGTTTTTTGGCTTTTTTTCTTTTTACGAATACAATTGAAATAAGAAGAAAACCTTTAATTTTGATTGTATCGCCATGAAGATTACAAAAAAAACGAACAAAGAATACTTACTCAACATCCTCAATACACTAGATGGAAAACGAACTGCGGCCAAAAAGCTCAAAACACTTGTTGATAAAGATCTCGTCAACGAGACACAAGTAATGCAGCTTTTGCATACGTTTTTGACCATCATCTATGAAAGTCATACCAAAATAGATCTCAAAAAATTAAAGAAAATGATCCAAAAATAAACTATTTTTATTATCTATATCTTATACAAATGGCTAATTCTATAGAAAACAATGTAGAAGAAATCAATCCCAAACAAGAATTCATTTCTGATGCAGATCAGGAAGCATTAGCTGATCTCGTAAATCATCAGGAGTCGCTTGGTGTGTTGACACAATCACTGGAAGATCCAAAAACGATGAAAGAGATCCAAGATATTGTACCAGAGTTAAATACAAGAAAGGACGAACAAAACAAGGAAACAAAAGAAGTTATACAAGTAAACGTAGAAAAATCTGAAATAATAGGATTAAAGAAAGATCTCTTTGAACATTTTACGATCAACGGAAAATCTATCAATAGAGCAACAGACATTTCAAACAATATCATTTCAAAAAATAATGGATATACCGTAGCCATACAATGATATACAGGACTCCAATTCAGATATGAAACAGGAGACAAGAAAAAACAGCTTATACTTGAAGAAAATAAAGGCGGAATAAGAAAATGATTGTTCTTGTATGATGTGGACACGCAGGCAGTAGATACAGAAGGAAACACCAACAAAGAGATAACACCAAAATTTAATAGTACAAAAACCATAGAAGCGATAAACAAACAATTGGAAAAAAATGATAAGGATGGAGATAAAAAAGGAGATTATAAAGTGAGATCGATCGATGGAACGAGCATAACTTTTGAATATGGAGTGAATTTTATCAAAGACAAGACAGACGAAAATAAAACAAAATCAGATACATTCACTTTAAAAGTAGATGCAAACAACAATATTGTTTTGCCCGATAGCCAAGAAGTGGGACAAGTAAGCCAACGAAAAAAAATAACATGAACTATCAAGAAAGATACCGATGTTGTATTTGACGAAAAATATAAAACCGAAAAATGAAGCAAAATAATATATTATGCACAGACAAAAGTGAATGACAACGGAATACCAGAGCTTATACTCGTAAATAACATACAAAAATGAGTGCCAGGAGCATTTGAAAGCATATACGCAGAACACCAGGAAATGACCAATCGACAATTCAAGGACGTAAAAGAAGATTTTTTGACCAACAAAATTGAAAGAATATTTAATGGGACATTGAACAAAAATCATGAATCAGATTTTCAGAATAATTGGAAAATCACACAAGCAGAAGGGAATGGAAAAAATTATAATTTTGAAATCACGTTCAACAAAAACGATGGAAAACAGCAAAAAGTGAATATTCCGTTTAAGATGACGATAGAAAGTTCAAACAACACAAGAAAATACGTATTTCCTGACAACAATAAATATTCACCAGTAATGATAGATAATGTAGTGTATGATATAAATACACCTAAAAATGCTGATGAAGTACCCAGCATAAAAATGATAGAAAGCCAAGAAAAAACGCTAAAGAACGCAGAAATCGGAACCAGCAACAAAGTGAATTCAGATATTTTTTCAGGAGAAACAAAAAATAGAGAAAATGATGAAGGGAATAAATATACGGTAAAATCACCAGCATTTTCTTTGGGAGATATAGAATTTGATGGGAAATGAGGATATAAAAGGACACTATTGTTTGGAGAACAAAAGGATGGAAAAAAGAATATTCTATTATCATGAGAAGAAAAAGGGACCGTATACTACGATCAGGATTACAAAATCATTCATATAGATATCAAAAAAAATGGTAAAGAAGTGGAATTGGATTTAACTAACCCAGCTATCAAAGTAAATATAGAAAATACCTTGGAAGATGAAGAAGGAACAAAAAAATCAGTACTGCTCACTCCAAAGATTGTACAAGGATCATTGCAATTAAATTTTCAAGCACCATGAGCAAAAGAGACAAATACCTATCGACAATCCACAGATCTCTATCTAGAGAGGATCAGAGCTGAGAAAGAAACGATATTCACTGCACTCAAAAAATTAAGCAAAACATTCAGCAGCGATATATTTACGATACCGACAAACAATACCAAAGATGAAGTAAGTTATGCGACGCAAAAAATAGTAGGCCCCGATGGACAAGGTCTCTACAAACGAAAGATAGTAGGAGCAGTCGAAGGTAAAGGCAAAAGAAATTATTTAGAACAAAGCATATACTGCAAAGTGGAAGGAGAATCTCTTTCATTGTGTGATAGTGATGGAAACGTATTGGAAAATACATATCTGATAGATCCAACTAATGAACATTACTACAAACTCACTGTCGATGGAAGCAATCCAAAAAATTTTAGCGTTGAACATTTGGGTGAAGCAGAACCAAATAACATCATAAAACTTGAAACAGAAATCAAAGCATACGACAACAAAAAAGTTTCGATAGATCTCCAAGATGATACTATAGAACTATTAAAAAGTAATCTCAAAGACAGATATACGTTTGCCAACAAAAAACATGAAATGTGCACTATATATTTAGACAATGAAAAGAAAATTGACAGCAAGACACTGGAATGAGGAAACCAAAAACCACAAATCATCAAAACAGGTGACGCTTGATTTGGTTCATACAAAAAATATTTTGCAGGGAACGGCAGAGAAAATTTAGGAATAGATGAAGCACAATATGAAGCAGTATTTAAAGGTATTTATGGAGGAAAATATACGGAAACCGACAGCAACAAAAAAATCATTCAAGTGAAATTACGATCCAGTACGGACAACAAATACTATTATGATTATATGGCTATCAAACAAAAAGGGACAAGATTTGTATTAGAATCGCTCAAAGGGATAGAATCAGCAAAAGCGGAAATGAAGTGAAGATTGGATAATCTAGTCCTACTCAACAATATCAAGATATCAACAAAATGAGATAAACTGAGAGGAGTAAAAATAAACAATAAAGACACTCCAAGCAGAATGGCATATCTTAATGATAAAAATAGTCCTGTTAAGATAACATTAACAGATACAACAAACAAGACAACCGAGCCTATAGAAATAACTATGGGAGATAAAGGAAAATGGACATTAGCAAAAAATACAGATATAACCTTATGAGATCAAAAGATTAATTGCACATTAGAATTTGAAAATGATATCCCATATGTAAAAATAGACATAATAAAAAAAGATAAACAAAAATAATAAACAAAAATAACAAAAAAAATAAAGAAAAAATCTCTGCAGTAGTATAGGGCTTTTTTCTTTATCCGTAAAAAAACCAAAAAATAACAACCATACAAGAATTTACTTGACTTTTTATAATATTTAATTATTAATATGGTTATAGGAAATAAAAAAATGAAAATAAAAAAGATTAATATATGAAAAACAAGAAATTATACTTAGGGTGTGTTATCATATACCTAACAGTGCTTTGGAGTGCATCATATGCGCAAAAAGAGCAAAGTAAGACACAATCGAACCTTTGCAAAGCACAATCAGAGACATTTAACGATGTTTTTGATAAAGCATATAATGCGCAAAGCAAAGTAGATGTGAATGAGATGTACAAGACTGCAATCGCACAAAAAACAGCAGAATGCTTAGCTGCTGACCTCAAGATGTGGGGAAAACAAGTCAAAGCAGATGCTGAAAATGGTAAATTCAAACGATATCGTTTGTCGTTTGAGAAACCCAGTGACAACAAATTTAAGGTACCCTTCAAAGCCAGAAGGATGTACAAAAAAGCATTTAAAAAGGCTAAAAAAGACTTTCTTTCAACCAGGAAAAACAAGACACTTGATGAAATCCTGGACGATAAGTTTTTGCAAAAATATCTTGCCAAAACCAATCAAGCTTTTATCAAACAGAAAGATAAGTTCTTAAAAAAAATCACCAAGTAAAAAAAACATTATCTCTCTATCTAGCGACCTGTCTTCAGGTTGCTTTTTTTTATAAAAACCGTATGTAACATAATGTTTATTTACAGACTCAGAAATGAAAGTAAAAATCCCAAATACGACCAACGCTTTATGTGTAGATGCTGCATGTTCAGGAAATCCTGGACCGATGGAATACAGAGCAGTCGATCTCAAATCATGGAAAGAGGTATTTCATTCTCCTCTGTATCCGATGGGAACGAATAATCTTGGAGAATTTTTGGCGATTTACGATGCTATCAGATATATCGAAACACATAAAAAAAATTATGAATGCATCTTTTCAGATTCGGAAACGGCGATTGCATGGATGAAATCCAAAAAAATCAAAACAACACTCGCATACAACAAAGAGACTCAAGAACTCTTAATTAAAGTGCAAGAAGCGATTACTTGGATAAAGACTCATGACTTCACTATCCCGATCCGTAAATGGGAAACGGAGATTCGATGAGAGATTCCAGCAGATTTCGATAGGAAATAAAACAAACAGGATAAAGGAACAAGGATCTAGGGGGAAAGGAAATTCCTTTAACCTTGTATCTTGTACCTGGTCCCTAAATTCTTTAATTGCAATTTAAACATATGTTACTAAACAGCGAATATAGATACATAGGCCTTGATTTTGAAACGACAGGATTGGATGTAAGCAAAGATGAGCCTATTCAGATAGGGATTATAGAGATTGATGCTACAGGAAAAATCATCGGTGAATATCAATCACTCATCAAACCGGACAAGAAAACTGATGAACTCAAACACATCGTAGGATTTATTACAGGACTCTCAATAAGCGAGTTAGAAACAGCTCCAAACAGGGATACAGTCGAACAGGAATTACAGAGATTTTTCGGAGAAAATACAATAATCATCTGACACAACATCAAGTTTGATCTCGATTTTTTGAACAAATATTTCCCTTCATTGGAATATCACTCATCTATCGACACGTTCCCGTTAGCACAGACGATCGTACATTACGCACAGAGTTATGCGCTAGAGGTACTCATAGAGAATCTCAAATCAGAGAGATTATTCACGACAATTTTTGAAGAAAATAATCATGGTGAAGAAAAATCACATGATGCATTTTTTGATACAAAAAATAGCACAAAACTGTTTCTTTATTTTGTAAGATATCTCTACAATCTTATAGAATCATATCCCAACCTCGTTCATATCATACAGCAAGGAACAGGAATTTGGAACCAGATATTGAATCTGAAAAAATATAAGGATATCCCAGCGATAGAAATAAATTTTCCGGTACTAGAAAGGATATCGCCGAACAATACCAGCGTTCCAAAATCAATAACAGGAATAGATACGGATACTTTGGAAAATCAGAAAAAATATTTTATTGGTAATATTTCTATCAGAGATATATTAGCTTCTCTAGCACAGAATAAGAATATCATCTTAGCATTCCAAAATATACAGAAACTGGATATCGCTAAATCAGTCCTCAACGATATGGGAATAAAAAACATAGGATTCACAAAAGAGGATCAAACCATCAATCCGGAAAATTTCAAAAAATTTCTGAACAAATGACAATTCAATGATGAAGAAACTTTTTTCGTCATCAAATATCTCTCACATCTTAAAAAGGGATTGGGCGTATTAAATCTCAATAATCAAGGAGATTATAGGATCTATCACTATATCAAAGACACGAGAACAAAAACAAAATATCCAATCATCCTGACTACACATCACGGATTATTTACAAGTCTGACAGAAAACGAAGAAACATACCAAGAATATGATATCTGTTTTTTTGATACAGAACAATGGTACAAAAGCTACAATTTTTTCCTTTCAAGCCCTATCGATCTCTACTACACACTAAATATCTTGGAATCATTTGTCTATCAACAAAAAGTAGATAATCAAATCAAAGGGATCGTAGTAAGCGAACCATGAGGAATATTGGAAGAATTCGTAAATATGTTTCAGATATGTCTTTGAATATTGTTCTCTGAAAGTAAAAAATTATTCATCAGGACAGAAAACACAATGGTCCAGCACGATCCCATCCGATGACATAGCGATTTTCATCAGACCAACCAATTATGGAACCAACTCATAGAAAAAAAGGAATGACTCCAAAAAATGCTTTCAGAAGAGAATTATAAACTAGTAGAAAAACATTTTGCACATATCCAAAAAGTATTTAATGGAATTGTGAACATCTTCAAAAAAATGTACTGAGGATCTGATTTCTATTTTACGTATGCTGAATCACAGAAATATACGGACCGGAAAGAATTCATGGATATATTCAAAAACAAAGTGATTTTTCTATCAAATACCGGCAAACAATTCACTCCACTCACCACCTCGAACCTTGTTCCTCGTACCTTGCCTGCCCCGTCACCTGCTACGGGGTCCCAAATTATATTGAATATCCCAAAGATTGAGTCACTCATAACACACATCAAAACTCAAGAAGAGAACGACGCTGAATACAGCTGTTTCATCTTTTCTCCAAAAAAAGACGAGTCCAAAAAAATATTTGAAGATTTGTGCCAAAACAATATACATAAACAAGCATTGCTTCTCGTGGAAAACATCACGGGTGGGATCGGAAAAAATATTTCCAAAGCCAAGCAATCCAAAAACAAGATACTTATCTGATGATACAATTTCATTTTATATCTCTACGCCAACAAGATTCCGCTCAAAGAGATCATTCTCTTCAACTCAAGAGGACCAAGTGAACAAAACATCTTGGATGATATCAAACGATACAATATCTCAAATTAACGGACAATCAATTTATTTCGTAAGCAATGCTTTTGATATAAAAGATAATAATTTAATTTAATTAAGACATATGAACAACAAAATAATCATCCTCATGAAATTTATTATAATAACTGCTCTATTCTATGCACTTCTGGCATTCAATATTTTTCATTTAGGAGATATAGTCGTGCCAAGCAGCAAAAATTATCTGCAAGTAAATATTCCACAACAAGATCAAGACTTAGAACAGAATTATCTCAACATGGATATCCCACCGCAAGTAAACGCAGGCATACATTGAGCTGCACCTACAGCAAACATAGATAACTTGTGTGCAAGTATGAATATCTGCGACAAAATCACATTTAACGGAATATATACAAACACAAGCAGATATACCTATCTCAAGATTATCACAAAAATCATACAATTTATCGATACCAATGGAAATAAAAACAAGAAAATGGAAAAAGTTTTGCAAAATATCCAAATCAATAATGATAACGGCAATAGAAGATGATACGCAACACACAACAACATCATTTTCAATCTTTGATCAGTACAATCAAATACTGAATTCATCAACCTCACAAGTCATGAAATGGGACATATTACAGATCTAGGATATCTTGAATGAAAAGACTTTCAAAAAGATCCTACGTATACAGAATTTTGAAAAGCGGTCTTTGCGATAGACGATCTTTCACTGAAATTCTACAGATTATCACGAGATAACGAAACCATAAGGAAAGCGGTTGCCAAGAAAAAAGATTTCTGCAGCGGATATGGTATGAGCGATCCATTTGAAGATTTCGCAGAATGTTTCAACCTCTATATCAATCACAACGCTTTCTTTAAATGAGCAGCAAAAACCGATACCGTACTCAAAAATAAATATAATTTCATCGCAGCAATGTTTAAAGGACAATATATCAGTTCTAATAGTTGAGATACCAAGTTATTAAAGCCAGATACTACACGAAGAGCACGAGACACCACCAAACTATCGAATTAACAATTAATAATGAATAATGAATAATGATAAAATATTTTTTAAAATAAGACGCCAAAACTTCTTTCTCGACCACCTCGATTTCTAGAGGATGTGAGAGTTATGCCGAGAATCGGTATGAAAGAAGTTTACCCTTAGACTACACTAAGGACTTTGACGTCGTTTTTATCCCGCTTTAGCAGAATAGGAATTTTAGAAATTCCTATGTGATAAAAAAAATACCAACACTTATCCTCCGCACAAGTCGAAGGATTATTAGTTATTCACTTTTAGTTTTTCGTTCTATTTTATGCCGATTATCATAACAGGAATTATTTTGACCTTATTTGGAGTATTAGCGATTTTCAGCGTAAGTATCCATGAATCATTCACGCTAACGCTTTCCATGATAGCGAAGGGGACAATGCACGGGGATCCTTCAAATTATTTCTACTTTTTTAGACAGATTAAGAATATAGGGATAGCACTCATTATGGCGGCGATAACCTATGCAATCCCTATCAAATTTTTTCAAAACATCAAAAATACAACTATCATAGCAGTGTGTTTGATGGTACTGCAAATATCCGTATTTATACCAGGCATCGGTATGACGCTTAATGGAGCAAGAGGATGGATCAATATCCCATTTCTCCCAAGTATCCAGCCAGCAGAATTTTTTAAGTTAGGATACGTGCTCTTTCTCTGATGATGGTTGATGAGAAAACGTGATAAAATAAACAGCAAAGATTTCTTCACCTCATTCATTGTTCTCAATATATTGCTTTTTATAGTTTTCTTGCTGATTCCAGATCTTGGAACGGTAATGATTCTAGGAATCGTAGGACTCATCATGTGCCGATATTCAGGAGCAAGGATAAAATATATCCTTTGAATCATGTTTGGCGGAATAGCTGCAGGATTGATAGCAGGAAGCATCCTAGGTATGGTCAGCGATAGATTCGCATATATCCAAAAAAGATTTACATATTTCGTAAGTTCAAGCGTTGACCCCCAAGCGAGACAAATCTGATGGCAAAATCAACAAGCATTGTTAGCAATCGGAGGATGAGGATTGCTCGGAAAATGATATGGAAAAGGGTTGCAGAAGTTTGGATTCATTCCAGAAGCACAAAGCGATTTCGTATTCTCAGCATTTTCAGAAGAGATTGGATTCATTGGAAATATGTTCTTAATAGCACTCTACATATATATCGCCTACTATTTTTTGACGCATATCCGTACCATAAACGACGAACACAGAAAGATGATAGGAATAGGAATTCTTTCGTTGATTCTCGTACAAGCATTTGTAAACATCTGAGTAAATACAGAAATATTGCCAAATACATGATTAACACTACCATTTGTAAGTTATTGAGGAACAGCGCTGATGATAAACTTTATGGAACTTATACTCCTCTACAAAATATTAAAAAACAAATAATTTAATTCTTGAGATGATATATGAAAATCCAGAAAGACGAAAACAATCTTCTGACCATCTTCAACGAAAATATCCCACAGACCAAGGAATATACCTACAATGTGAGCGGATATCTATTTTCTGATTTCGACAAATGAATCATCGTGCTCCACAAAAAAGAATGGAAAATCATCAATCTAAAAAATTTAGGAGATACTATGAGTGTGGTATATATGAAAAAATCTGGGAATAAAGAGTTAAATTTCAATAAAGAAGCATGCGTTCAAGCGACAACTATTTTTCAAGGATTCGATGAAGAAACAGGAAAGAAATACGCATTTATTCCAAATCTCACAGAAAAAGAAGGAGAAGAAAAAAACGAAATATTCAAAAAATTAGGGCTAAAACAAAGGATTCAAAAGACATCAAAAGGGATGATCTGTGAAAATAATGATGATGCGAATACATATAAAACCAAAGAAGAAATATTCAGTTATCTCTTATGATTGGTAATCTTGTACGGAAAATTTGAAGGAAAAAACAAAGAGCTTAACACGCTCAAAATTCAAGTTCCGCTTTTTGGACAATATATAAAAGAACAAGAAAATTTAGATGATATGGTTGCTTCTTTACAGAAAGAATGAATTTTCATCAAAGGAGATAAAATGACAAACAAGAATGGGATAGTCTACCAAATAAGCAGCAATGATTACGAACTCTTGGAAATATATACGAAATGGTATGAACCGGTTGAAAAATTTGAGAAAATCACTAAACTTGAATTTACACAAGAAATGAAAGCAAAATTGGTGGAATTTTTACAAAACAACGCAGAAATCCCACAAGAAGGAAAAGTTGAAGTGTTGAAACAATTACAAGAATGAACAATAAAATTATTAACAAAATAAAAAAAATCATTCATTATTCATTATTAATTAATTCTGTGGGGCATTGGTGTAGTGGCTTGTCCTAGAAGGGCTTGCCCGGAAAGGATAACATGACGCAATAGCTAGATAGCACAGACAGAAACAGAACAAATAATCTCTTAGTGGGGCATTGGTGTAGTGGTAACATGACGGTCTTCGGAACCGCAGTCGGGGGTTCAATCCCCTCATGCCCCGCCATTAATGAGTATATTTACTCAATAACAAAAAAAATATGACAAAAAATCTCTCAGACAAAGAACTCATGAATACACTAGGAGTGGATGCAAAAACGCTCTCTCTATTTAAAGAAGTGCAAAAACAAGCCTTACAAGAAGCAAAAAAACTAGACAAGAAAAAAACAGGGAAAATACAAGTGCTCGGAATATCCGGATCAGCAAGAGATCAATTTGATATGGCACAGGAATCAAGCAATTCAGAAGAATTATTAAAGCAATGCCTCAAACACTGCGAAACGTTATGAGCGAAGACAGAACTCATTCCTCTGAGAAAATACAACATAGAACATTGCAAAGCATGCTACTCCACAGTAAATACGCAATGTCATTTTCAATGCAGCTGTTATCCAAAAGGAACGACTTTAGCAGATGACATGAGCAATATTCTCTATGATAAAATATTAGAGGCTGATGTGATAGTTTTTGCCACACCCGTAAATAATTTCAAAATATCTACATTATTAGCAGCATTTATCGATAGATGCATCAGCTTGGATGGGAGTCTTACTCCAGCAAATCCCAAATCACCAAAAAACAAAGAACTCAATATCAAACATATGGATTTCATAAAACTCACCGCAGACAACGCAATACCAGGAAGCGGTCTATTAAGAAAGTTTTTAGGTAAAGTAGCAGGTATCATCGTTACAGGACATGAAGAATGAGCAAGTATGGTGATCTCACAACTTTTTATGACACTCAATAACTATGGGATGATATTCCCTCCTTTCAGCCATATGTATGCTATGTCATCCATATGCAATTCAACAGACACGGACAAAAAAATAGTACTATCAGAATGCTATGAAGAAGAGACCAAAATTCTTGCCCAGAACGTAATAACGACAGCAAAAATTTGCAAAAATACTAAACCTACTGATTGGAAATATGATTACACAAGTAATTAGTTTTATTTTCTCATGATAATCAATGGCAGGAAAATGTATTTGTAAAGGATGTCCGAGCTGGAAAGACTGCGGAGAAGAAATTGCATATTGTTTTACAGGCAAAAGCAAGTGCATCAAGGTAGAGCAATGATGTATTTGTGCAGCATGTCCGGTGACAAAAGAAATGAATCTCAAACATAACTATTACTGTATGAAAGGATCAGAAAAAGAACAATCTTAATATTTTATATACATAAAAAAAAACGATGTTGAGATATTTATTCCCAAAATTTGTATTTATATTAGGGATGACGAACGTTATTTCGATCATATTGATTTGGATGTCGTGCAGATGTAGGATGAATGGTCTCTTTGGAAACCAACTGCGGGTAAAACTCCGAAAATATAATCGGTATCAAAAATTTTATAACTGACATAGGTATTATCGATGGATTCTTTTGATTTCTATCATATTACATGGCACTCTAGCTACACTTACTTACGGGATACCATTTAAAATATAAGATGATTTTTTTATCTTTTCACCAAAAATATAATGAAAAAATTTGCAGCATTCCTAATAGGAGGAATAGCAATTATTTCTCTAGCGGGTTGTTCCTATAGCAATCAATGAACGACACAACCGGTAGTTCAACCTATGCAAATCCAACCACCACCTAGTCTTCCTACTCAAGCAACACCAACTTCTGACAATAACAGTCAAAATATTGTCATAAAAAATTTCAAATTTGAACCAAGCAGCATCACCATCAAAGCAGGAACAACAGTAACATGGACTAACCAAGATAAAGCACCTCATACTATTGTTTCAGATGATCAAACATTTAATGGAAATACAGATTCAAACGGAACATTTTCTTATACATTCAAAAAATCAGGTACCTACAATTATTACTGTAGCATACATCCATCAATGATAGGAACAATTATCGTACAATAAGAATATTACAATTTCTAGTTTATTTTTTTATCTTTTGACGTAAAATATATAATGAAGAAAATAACAGGACTCCTCATAGGAGCAATCATACTGATTTCTCTAGCGGGATGTACAACCAATCAATGAACAACACAACCCAGAAGACCAGCTCCACAACAAAGACCGACACCAACACCTCCGACACCAGTTCCTACACTACCAACAACGCAACCACAAAAAGAACCAACAGCAGGAGCTCATGTTACCCAAAACATCACTATACAAAATTTAAAATTTACGCCAAGTAATGTTACTATCAAGATAGGAACAACAGTAACATGGACTAACCAAGATAAATCACCTCATATCATTGCTTCGAATGACAAAATGTTCAATGGAAATTTGCATCCAAAAGGAACATTTTCTTACACATTTAACAAAGCAGGTACTTACGACTATCATTGCAACATCCACAGAACAATGACAGGAACGATTATCGTACAATAATGTAATAAAACATATATTTAATATATGAGTAAATGCATGATAAATCAGATATTGCTTTTAGATCTAATACTATTGATTGCGCCTTTTTTTCCTCGAATTTTAACACCCACAGCAGTTTCCATGGGAACTGCTTTGCT
>JAHFJL010000015.1:0-5592 GCA_023245855.1 bacterium | reverse complement strand
TCTGTCCAAAGACTGAAATTTTTAAAAGATTTCAGAAAAATAGACAGGAATACGAAAAATTTTTTGCTAAGACTGTTGATATAAGAATTAATGAGTCCAAATTACAAAGAAGAGAAAAAATAAAAACATTCATACAAAAAAATAAATTAACCTATCCTCTTATTCTTAAACCAGATGAAAGCATAGCTTGAGTAGGTTTATGTTTGATACAAGACGAACCTATGCTTATATCACGCATTGACAACATACAAGAAGATTTTATTGTACAGGAATACATAGATCGGAAATATGAATTAGGAATTTTTTACATCAAATATCCAGATAAAAAGGAAGGAGAAATTCGATGAATAACCAACAAAAACATTATAACAAGAAACAAGAAAGATCCAAAATTAGTCATCCCATCAAACGAAGTCATATACAAAGACGAAAGCGAAAAAATAAATAGAGAATTAGAGGATATTTTTAATGCTATCTCCGATATAGAATGATTTTATTTTGGCAGGTTTGATATTCGTGTCAAAGATATGAAAGAATTTTTTGCTAAGGGGAAGGACTTTAAGATATTAGAAGTGAATGTAGGAGCCCATGACATTGCCTTACAGGCATTTGATCCAAAGTATAATATATGGGAAAGATATTCGATTCTCTTTGAACAACTAAGGATAGCATTTGCCATAGCGAAGAAAAATGTACATATTTTACCAAAAGAAACTCTTAGCCAAGAACGGAAAGAATTCAAAAAATTTATAGAAAAAAATATTAAAATTTTCAAAAATCTGCATATAAAGGACTAAATAAGACATAAGTTTAGTAACATTACAAAACACATCAAAATAAAAAAATTAGCCTCTCAGCTAATTTTTTTATTTCAGTAGTATTTTCTACAACGTGACTTCTTCATGAAGCGATGGGATATAACAATTCAAACCTATATTTTCAAGGTGTTGTTTGAGCATTATCTGACCGTTTCATTCTCCATGGACGATAAACACTTTTTTTGGTTGTTGTTGAGTAAATCCTTTTGCTCGGGTGACTAACTGGTTAGCATCTGCATGTCATGAAAAGCTATTTATCTTCTCTATTTCAAGATTGACCGGAATATTCAATCCCATCATTCTTACATTTTTTTGTCACTCCAGAATATATTTACCAAGCGTTCATTCAGCCTGATATCAAACGAATAACAAGGTATTCCTTTTGTCTGACAGGCCATGCCTCAGATGATGAGTGATTCTTCCTGCAGTACACATACCGTTTCCTGCAATAATGACACAGGGATCTCTATAGGTATTGAGCTTCATCGAATCCTGGACACTCAAAGAATATTCTAGGTAAGTAGCATCAAAAAATGGATTTGCAAAATCTTTTAATGCTTCAATATCGTAGCATTCCTTATGTTTTTTGAAGATTTCCGTAGCTTTTTGAGCCAAAGGACTATCAAGAAATATTTTTTCTTTGGGAAAAAGTTTTTTGTTGATGATCGAATTGAAGAAATAGAGTAATTCCTGAGTCCTTTCTACCGCAAATGAAGGGATCAGAAGTTTTCCTCATTTTTTATAGGTCTCCATAACGTATTTGAGGAGCAATTCTTCTTTTCCCCCAGAATCTTCATGAAGTTTATCTCCATATGTTGACTCAATAAGCACATAATCAGCCTCTGCTATCAAAGTAGGATCTTTTGTGATAGGGACGCCTCGTTGTCCGATATCTCCAGAAAAAACTATCTTGGTGTGTTTGTCTCATTCGGTAATGAACATTTCGATTGAAGCTGAACCAAGGATATGACCAGCATCTTGATATCTTACAGAAATATTATCATTGATTTTGATGAGAGTCGCATAATCGACATCTTGAAATAAGTGCATGCATTGCTGTGCTTGTTGAAGCGTAAACAATGGCGTTCTAGGAGGTAAATGTTCTCTTGCTCTTCTTCTATTTTCGTCTTCTATATTTTTGTCTTGGATTTCGGCGCTATCCTCTAACAATATTTTAGTGAGGTCTTTGGTTGCTGAAGTGGTATATATCTTGCCGGAAAATCAATTGGCATACAGTTTTGGGATCAATCAGCAATGATCGATATGTGCATGCGTCAAAAACATAAAATCTATTTCTTTCGGATCAAAGTGAAACGGTTCATAATTTAATCTTCATACATCTTTTGGTCACTGGTACATCCCACAATCTACGAGCAATTTAGTATTCTCCACTTCAAGGAGATAACAAGATCCTGTAACGATTTTAGCAGCTCAATGAAAAGTCAATTTCATAGGGTATCGTAAAAGATAAAATGATATCTTAAGTATATCCAATTAGCGAAAAAACACAAATAACTACAAAGAATATGATAGGAATATTTTAATTGATGAATTTAAATGTTTGTACAATACTGTCCATACCTGTAAAATATGCATCTAATACGGTATCGGAGATATCCAAAGGACTATGATCATCACGATAATTGCTGCCGGTCTTAAGATGCTCCATAACAAAACAAGTATTGTTGTGGACTGTCCTATAGCTTAATCATTCCAAATATTGCATCGCAGCAGCATCTTGAATTATGAATACCGTAAAGGGAATGCCATTGATGGTAGTACTGGTAGGTGGCCTATTATCATATGGATTTTTGTAACAATTGGCCACATCGTTAGCATCAGAACTTGCGCCTATCCTGATTTCAGCATCAAAGTATCTAGGATATGAACCTGTATTTTCTATATATACTCAAACAATACGAAAAAGCGGAGTTCATTGAGAACCAGGAGCTGACTCAGACATCCAAGCATTCGGCAAATGATAGAAAGTATTAAATTCCATCCCTGTAAGGAGATCTTTCGGATATTGGATGCTAAATCCGTATCCAGTATCGGTATACGTGGTCAAGGGATCAGGAGTTATATTTTGAGAAATTATAGGTTGAGAAAAATACTGTTTTCAAAAAAATAATCAAAGAAACAAGAGGATAAGTACAATTAAAGCGATGGTAATTTTTTTCATAGACAAAGAAATAGAAAATAAATAGTCATATGCATTCTAGCCAATCAACGAAAAATTGCAAACATAAGAAATCTAAACTAAATATTGTATTATAGGTACGATTGGATATTATGATATCGTTAATTTTTATTTTATAACAAAAAAGAAATGAAAGTTCTTTACTGGATTTTTCTTATTGTTTTAGTGGTTGGTGGATTAAATCGAGCATTAATAGGTTGGCTTGACCTTAATCTTGTAACTACAATTTTTCCAGATGTTGTAAGTACAACAGTAGATGCTTCGGGTGTAACAACAACCATCACGACACTCAACAAGTTTGCTATGATGACCTACACATTAGTTGGAGTATCTGCACTATGGATATTGATATCTAATCTAATGTGGCACAAAAAAGCCCAATAGAAATTTTCGAGATTGTTATGTAATACAAAAAGCCTCCAATACCAGGAGGCTTTTTATTTGTCACAAAAAAATTGACATTTTATAGGAAATATCTAAAAGTAGAATTATACGGATTTTTAAATCTCTAAAGAGAATATTGATGGTAAATAATTCCATAGAAGAAAGTTTCTTTTACAAAGGACAAAAAAGACAACCCAAAACCAAAGAGAATAAAGACACAGAAACAAGCGAAAATAAGAGACAAGATACAGAAAAACTTGTAATTTTTTTAGGAAAAGATTTATTGAGTGTCTTAGGACAAGGGACACCAAGAAAATCACCTGCAAAAAATAAGATCGAAACAAGAGAAGAACCAAATTCTCCTGAGATGAATGCTGAAATTAAAGAACTCTTCTGAGAAGATGATAAAATTATATTTTAAGCATATCCGTTTTCTTCTTTTAAAATCCCAAAAAATAACCCACAAATAAGGAAGTCCAGCGAAGCGTAAAAATATTTATTATATAATTTATTTATTTAGCATATCCGTTTTCCAATTCTCCACGATTTTGTGGAGATACAAAATATTATGAAGACTAAGAAGGATGCCTCACAGCATCTCTTTTTCTTTAAATAAATGATGCAGATACGCTCTCGTAAAATTCTTGCAGGTATAGCAAGCACAGTCATCAGTCAGCGGAGTGAAATCTTTGGTGTATTTTGCGTTATTGATCTTGATATTTCAGGCAGCAGCAAAAGCCTGTCCATGTCTACCTAATCTCGTAGGCAATACACAATCGAACATATCAAACCCTTCTTCGATTGCATGGGTGATGTCTTCAGGAGTTCCTACTCCCATCAAGTATCTTGGCTTATCAATAGGTAACTTTGATGCAGTGAATGCAACCACTTCACGGATGAGTTCTTTGCTTTCGCCGACGCTCACACCTCCAACAGCGATCCCATCTCGAGCATATTGGCTGAGAAATTCGACTGATTGTTGTCTTAGATCAGCATAGGTTCATCATTGCACGATAGGAAAAAGGACACCACGGACATCATCATATTTTGGCTTGAGATGGTCAAACGCCCTTTTTGCTCGACGATGCGTCATCTTCATATGTTTTTCGATAACAGTCTTATCAGCACCAGCAGGTGAACAGACATCCAAAACCATCATAATATCTGATCATAGATTACATTGGATATCGACGACATTTTCCGGAGTGAAGATATGTTTGGAACCATCATACGGTGAACGGAATTTCACCCCTGTTTCGGTCAACTTAATGTTAACATCATGCCCTCATTCAGTCGAAGGTTTATCAAGTCAAAGGTCCTTAAGAAGTGACTTTGGACTTTCGACTTTGGATTTATCCTCTTTAGAAGACTTTACAGACTCTTTTGAAAGTCCAAGGGAAAAAACTTGGAATCCTCCACTATCCGTAAGGATAAGCTTATCCCGATTTTCAAAAGTATGAAGCCCTCACGCCTCTTTTATCAGCTCATCACCGGGGCGCAAATACAAATGGAAGGTGTTCGCCAAGATGAGTTTGATCTCAGGCAAATCTCAGATATATTTTGGATCTTTTAGCATATCAAGAACAAGTCATTTGATGGTAGCCTTGGTGCCGACCGGCATAAAAACCGGGGTTGTCAAGGTGATTCCATTGAGGGTTATCTGTCAAACTCTTGCATTTCACTTCTGTTTGAGTATTTTAAAATCTAGTTTAGACATCGTATAATTGCAGAATTAAAGTGTAGGAATATATAGTTTTATACCATAGAATTTCAATTGTTTAAGCGTCATTTCGAACGTAGTGAGAAATCTCCTCTATTCTATGATTTCTCCTTATTACATTCGTCGAAAAGACAATCCAGCAACCATTTACTTCATCAATACTCATGCTCGAACAGATCAAAGCAGAACTCGCAAAACATTGCAAACCTGAAGAAAAGAAGGGGCTCTTCTTTTCGCTTTTTGATGTCCACGGAAAACTTCTGACATCAGATGGAACCATCGAGACAAACAAAAAAATTAACGAACTTACTGACCTTATCTACAACGGTCTGCTTATTAAGCACGAACATACAACCAAAACGATAGTGATCGATATCATAGAATCTTATTTTCAAGAAACCGATATGGTAAAACTCATGGGACTTCCCACCAAAGAATTCGGAATATTTCTCGTAAACAACGAAACCAAA
>JAHFJL010000051.1 GCA_023245855.1 bacterium | reverse complement strand
ATGATTGATTATTCAACTACAGGATTAACCAATCAAGATGTAACAGCTATGATATCATTTAATAAAACATGAGTGATTATAGATAATAACTGAGGATCAAATACTTTCACTTTTACAGGAAATGGATCATTTGATTTCTTTTTCCATGACGCTTTATGAAATACAGGTTCAGCAACGGCTACCGTGACTTGGATCGATAAATCTCTACCTACCGCTACAGTAATATATGATCCCTCAACACTAACTAGTGGTAATGTTCTAGCCACTCTTACGGGATTCAACAAAACAGGAATAACTATTACAAATAACTGATCATCAAATACATTCACTTTCACAGGCAACGGAGATTTTACATTTGATTTCATTGATACTGCTGGTAATACAGGTTCAACAACTGCTACTGTGACTTGGATCGATAAAATCGAATTAGGATCAATGATTGATTATTCAACTACGGGATTAACTGATCAAGATGTAACAGCTACGATATCATTTAATAAATCATGAGTGACTATAGATAATAACTGAGGATCAAATATGTATACATTTACAGGAAATGGATCGTTTGATTTCTTTTTCCATGACGCCTTATGAAATACAGGTTCAACTACCGCTACCGTGACTTGGATTGATAAATCGCTACCTACAGCTACAGTAATATATGATCCCTCAACACTAACCAGTGGCAATGTTGTAGCTACCCTTACGGGATTCAACAAAACAGGAATAACAATCACAAACAACTGATCATCAAATACGTTCACTTTCACAGACAACGGCAATTTCACATTTGATTTCATTGATACGGCTGGTAATACAGGTTCAACTACCGCTACCGTGACTTGGATTGACAGAGTTACACCAACAGGTACAATAGAATATCATCCTTCAGGACTCACTAACGGAGACGTAGTAGCTATACTTACAGGATTCAACAAAACAGGAATAACAATCACAAACAACTGATGATCAAATATTTTCACTTTTACAGGCAACGGAGATTTCACATTTGATTTCGTTGATGCTGCTGGTAATACAGGTTCAACTACCGCTACCGTGACTTGGATTGATAAAAGCATTTTAGCAGGAGAAATAAGCTATTCAACAACAGGATTGACTAATCAAGACGTAACAACAACAATACTATTTAATAAAACATGAGTGATTATAGACAATAACTGATGATCGGAGACTTTCATTTTCACAGACAATGGATCATTTGATTTTATATTCCATGATGATTTAGGTAATACAGGGACAGTCACTGCTACCGTAACTTGGATTGATAAAACAATACCTACCGCTACGATAATATACGATCCAGCAACAACAATAAGTGGAGATGTTATTGCTACACTTACAGGATTTAGCGAACCATGAGTAACAATAACAAACAACGAGTCATCTAATACATTTACATTTACAGACAATTGAAACTTTACATTTATATTCATTGATGCAGCTGGCAATACAGGGACAGCAACCGCTACGGTAACTTGGATCGATAGAATAGGTCAAACTCAACCATCAGGTTGATGAGGCGGAGGCGGATGAGGGGGTTGATGAGCTGGTCTTCAAAAAGATTTTTGTCCAAATTGAGATAACTCACCAAGTTTTTATGATGGAATATGCGAGACACCAACTACTATAACAACCACACTATGAGGTGTAGTAGTCGGTATTAGCTGAACAGCATGAGATATTACAAATTCGCAATATCCAACAGAATTTAATGATGCATATTTACGAGCATTTAGTAAAGGTATCACTACCCAACCAACAATAGAATCAGCATTAATGAATGGAAAGATCAAGAGAAAAGAATTAGCCAAAATGATTTCAGCATATGCAGTAAATGCATTGGGAATGAAGCCTGATCTGTACAAAATGTGTGAATTTAAGGATATAAGTACACAAACTGCTGAAATGAGATTCTATATGAAATTATCTTGTCAGTTATGATTGATGGGATACCATCCAGATGGTATATTAATAAAAGATAATTTTGATCCAGAACAATATATAAACAGGGCTCAATTTTGAACGATTATTTCTAGATTGCTTTTTGATGGCACATACAACGTACCAAATTCAGAAAAATTATGGTACAAAAAGCATCTTGAATGATTACAAGCACATGGAATTATGAATGATATAACAACCCCCATGATGGATGAGATCAAATGATATGTTTTAGTTATGATGTATAGAGCAAATCAGCAATGATTATCTGGATATCAAAAAAATATGATAGGAGGTATGATACCTACTACAATTACCATACAAAACATTATGAACAGCAACTTAATAGTGAGTTGAGCTGCATTCATTTCTGATGCTACAAGTACATGAGTTGATATTACAAGCCAATGAATATTAACTATTGCTAATGGCAACAAAAACACACTCGAACTTTATTTTGATTGATTATCTCTTATAACTGATAGTATGTGGGATAGGATATTATTTGCTCCTTTTGAACAAAATGGAATAGCTAAATTCTGAAAACCAGGCCTTCCTATGCAAAGCAGAAGAATGGGAAATCAAGTAATGACAAGAACTATTTTAGAGACAGTCAAAGTAGGATCCAATACCGTACTCAATACCAACACAGGGAATTACTTCAAGATAAGCTTTATTGTCCCACATTGAATAGCTGGTCAAACACTCAGTCTTTACAGATCAGAAGACGGTAATACATGGTCAATAAACACTACTGCTCCAAGTTGTGTATTAGACGTTTCATCAGTATGTTCATTTCTTACCAACAGGTTATCATACTTTACTGCAATAGAAGAAATCCTAAAATAAGGCATTATAATACAAAAAAATCTCATGAGAAAGTCTCTCTTAGGATATCAGTAGATATATAAGAGAGATTTTTTATAAAAAGATGAGAAAAATAAGAAAATTTAGAAGCAAAAATAGGATTAATCTGGTTCTGATAATATCAAGTATAATAATTTCCTGAATAATAACGTCAGGTATAGATACTTATCGTAGCGCTATCTCCAAGATATCGATGCAAGAACGATTCTGCATAATCCTCTTCTGGCGCTGATACAGCATAGGGAGAAACAAATCAAGGATTTCAACATGTTTTTTGTTTATTTGCCCGACAAATATTCTGAAATATTGTAGGATGTGAATCTTTGAAATAATATACATAATGACCAAGTTCATGGGTTGTGATCTGATCAATATATGATTCCAATTTTTGGATATACTGATAAGTAAAGCAGATATTGATATTAAGTGAGATATTTTGGAGTTTAGTCAGGACTATTTGACCTTTATCATTGATGGATTGCTGGACAGTATAATATCATTTAGTAGCATTACAACCAAGAACATATTTGACATTAATTTTATTATCCAAAATTTTTACATCACTAGAATTCAAAATGTTTTTATCAATCAATTTTTGGATTGAATTATTTACTCCGAGAGTGACCAGATTCATTATTCTATTTCTTATAGATGTACTATAATTACTCTCTTGATAATCTCGTCAGCTATTCTGAACTATATGGACAAGTGTATGTTTTGGCGCAGCAGCAATCATAGCATCAAGTGCAGGGACGGTAATAGAATCCTTACCTTTACTGATAATATCATAAGGAGTATTTGGTAGGAGATTCCATAGATTTTGTCTCTTGAGAGTATTAGCAAATTCCTTTTTAATCTTATCAAGCATAGCATATTCTACATATTCTTTCTGACAAAAACTAGGATCAGAAATAACAGAAAATTGAAGAGTCTGAGCTTTATAATCATCAAATGACTTTTGAAGAACAAGCAATTTCTTATAATTATCTATAGAAAATGAAGATCGTAGGCTTTTAGTGGCTTTGATTATATCATTATTGGCTTTCGTAATAATGGATGATGGACAATAATTATTAAGCATATCCTGGACTGCACGATAATTTATATTCGAGTACAGAGTATCTTGAGCGATATTTAATTGATTTTCCAGATATATTACAGCATCTTGAATTGTGGTAAAATTCACTTCACAAGGGATAAGACGGACAATAGAAACATTATTTACACAGACTTTCTGGATTTGTGCATAAGTAGAATACAGATTATACATACCAAAAAATCACAATATGACTATGATAAATTTTATCAGAAACATTTTAGCAAAAAAAACCTTAGCCACAAGAAAATGAGACAAAGCGTATCAAAATCATCCTAAGAGATATTTTTTGTGGTGTTTAATGATATGCTGGCCGATTTTACGGGCATGATGGGAAGTGATATGTTTAATTTTATCTATATAATATCTCATATTCATTCAATCAAAGTAATACATCTAATACGTTCACTATACCTATACATTTTTCTCCATAATATCCAAGATAATATACAACATACATCTTAACATCACCAAAATAATTTATCTGATTCTTTTAATGATATAAACAGGAATAGAACACGTATCGATCATAATATCAAAATCGACGATACTTCAGGTGCATTTAAGATTCAATTTTTGTTTAAAATGTTTTTGTACTAATTGCTGGAGCGGCAAAAGAATCTTTCCTGTCATCTCATTTTTGTTCTTGCTATATCCAGATGAAGGCAAGTCTGTATTATTCACATTTTGTCCTATATGCTGCAATAGTACATTAAATATTTCGACAGTTCAGGACTGAGTGAATAAATCCTTATGAGTGGCTTGCATGCCATTGATGAATATCTTACCGGAAAGAGTATCAAAGATAAGACCCTCAGGAAGATTTTCCAAAATATCAGCATAATTGCAAAGATTTTTCTGACCCTCACAATTTTGCAGCATCACACTATCCTTTTTGATATATGAAGAATAGATATTTTTATCTAAGAATTGTTCAACCTTGAGGGTATCGTCAGAAAGTCCATCAACCCATGAAAGATAAGGATAGCAGACTTTTTTATGTCAGTTTTCTTGCAATGCCCATATCAGATTTTCCATAGTCTCTCTGCTCCTTTGATAATGAGTAAAGAACACAAAACCTCCTCATAATTTATTGTTTGAAATAGGCAGCAACCCTATTTTTTCATTAGGGAAATGTTTTGTTTTTTCAAAGAGAAAAAAAGTATCGATAAATGATTTCTTTTCTTTCTCTATCAGAGCCGTAAAAAGTCCATGATCCATCATCACATCAATGAATTTATCGACCAAGAATTCATCGCCAGGATTTTGGAACATCTCTTTTCATGTTAATAGGATTTTGAGATTGAGATAGTCGACAATATTGGAAAAGGGATCAGAATCTTTAGTGAGCGCACTTTTTTTTGAGAGATTGTAGGTATTTGAAAAACTATTTTTCACATTATTATAAATATCTTCCGAAAATGATTCATCAGATCAGAGTCAAAAATATATCGTTCCATAATCTATTTTATGAAATTCGCCTTTATGTTTTTTTATATGGAAATAATCTTCCAAACTGATATTCCCTCAGATGCATGGAGTATCTTTGGCATCTATCTTAATCATATTATCATCTAAAGAACCTATAACAGGCAATCAGATAGGCATCATCATAGCATATGCAGTAGTCCCTATAACATCTACATCCAATTCTTGGATAAATTTAGTCGCTAATGCGTATACGCTTGCAAATTCTTTGGACTCTGCAAATGCAGCTATATCAGCAACAAGGTCAATGGATACTTTATTTAAGAGAACGTGAACAAGCAATGAAAATATTGTACAAAGAGAACCACGAGCATCCGTTCAATTGGATTTATCATTTTCTGATAAGAGAGTGACTTCTATAGTATCAGTGTATCCAGATTGATTCAATTCATTTTGAACCATTTTTTGGAGACTATGGATGCATTTTGGACAAGAGCTTTCTTGGGGAAGAATAGTCTGATACTCCTGAGTGAATTGAGAAAATCTTATGATTTCTTTGATGTCGACATGAGCATTTCCATCTCAACTCGTAGTAGTAACTCCCAAAAAGATTTTAGTAGGAATCTTTTGTTTGATCCTGAAATTGACACATCTTTTGTTGAGGATATTTCATCGTGGGATAACATGATTACCACTGATGACAAGGTTATTACGCAAAAAGAATTCCTCATAAGTTTTTGGAAAATGTTTTTTGAGATTTTCTGATCTCATCTGAAGTCTGTTTTGCATAAGTAGGAGGAGATATGAATAAAATAAGAATGCAAAGGAAAACTATTACAACTCTCTTATAGATGCAAAAAAAGAATTAAACTGAATTTTTCAAGAATTAAATCCTCCGGTACGCTCGCCCCGCAGAAATACGGTGGTCGTACCACCTCTTGGATCTTGTCCGGGACAAGCTCTCCTTCACGAAGAAGGACAGAAAAAAATATCTCCCTTTTAGAAAACCCACTTTCGTGGATAAAAGAGAGATGAATTTGGTGTTTTAGAAAATATGCATTATCCTGGCACACCAAGACAATAATAATTATAGACTATATGGATCAGAGAAAGAAATGAGAAACTAAGGAATATACCTATTTTTTGGATCAGATAGATGTCTATAGGAGATTTTTTTAATATAATATC
>JAHFJL010000050.1 GCA_023245855.1 bacterium | reverse complement strand
CGGCTTTGATTTTCTTGTCTTTCATTTGAACTTGCAAAACATAAATATATAAAAATAAGATACGATAAGTATAAAGTTTTATGAAAAATATTCAAATCTGATTCAGATGAAGAAAACTTCGGAAAAAGCAGGTACTATCAACGAAATCAAAAACGTGAAGCTTATGTTTGCAGAGAAGCAAGCATGTTTTGAATTACTCAAAAGCAAGGTGCAACCTGGCAAAAAGCTTATGATAGCGATAAGCGGTGGTGCAGACAGCATATTGACTGCATGTTTAGTGTACAATTTTTTTATAGAGAGCAAATATAGTTTACAAAATCTGTTTTTTATACATTGTAACCATAAAACCAGAAAGGGAAACCAAAATGATGAAAAATTCATCAGAGCATTTTTTGGAGGAAATCAACTGACGATAGCCACAAGAACCACACACAAGAAACTTGCCCCGTACGGAGCTACGGGGAATACAGAAACTGAGCTAAGGAACTGGAGATATTGAGCATTCAAAACAGCTGCAAAAAAATATGCTATCGATCAATTCGTTTTTGGACACAATCTGACAGACCGCATAGAAAGTACATTTCTCAACCTTCTGCGCGGAGCGAATCTCAATGGATTCATCGCGATACAATCTCAGGAGAATCATCACCTGCTTCCTTGAATTGAGGTACTGAGGCCAATTTTATGATTAAACAAAGCAAGCATTTTTCAGATCTGCAGACAAAATAAGATTCCCTTCGTCACCGACCCGACAAATAAAGATACGAAAACAAGTCTGAGGAATAAGCTCAGAAATAAAGTATTACCAGAGCTCTACAAACTTTCGCATAAGCAGACCAGCACGACAAATTCATTTATCGAGAGCATGAAAAAAATTTATGAACAACTCGAAAACCAATCTTCTGAACCAAAAATCATCCTGAATCCTATTTCACAATCATCTCATCGACACGCAACATTCGCCTATGAACGAACGATAGACTCACAACATATTACGATAAATAGCATTTGAGAACTAGCAAAAAAACTAGGAATATACAACAACATCACGACTCCTCTCCTCAAAGAGCTCCAGAAGTTTTTGCAGAAGAGCGACAGCGGATATAAATATTTTAATTGAGCGTATCTATTTAAAGCGCACGGAAAAATATATATCATCGCAGCTCCCAAACTGTTCCGACAAAAAACAATTGATAGCGAAAAAAAAATAGATACAACTTCAATAGAAAGATTCCCTCGCAAAGGCGATAAATACAAGGGAAAAAAACGAAATGAATGGTGCATCAACCAGAAAATACCGATTTTTCGGAGAAATTTCATCCCAATCGTTGTCCAAAAAAATCAGATAGTAAAAATTATATCTAGTCATTGCACACCCTAAGTGCTCTTGAAGTAAGAAACACAGTAACGAAGCAATCTAAAAAAAATAATATAAGATTGCTTCACTGAAACGTTCGCAATGACAATAAAAAACGTAATTTTATTATTTAATAGTTTAAAATGCAGACACGAAACACCATACTATGATACCTCAATGCATTCCGAGGAAATATCGTACATATCATGGCAAACATCAGCGGACAAACAGAAGCGAAAGCAGGAATAATATTGATAGGTATATTAGCGTATATCATAGGAATAGTAGTGCTCATAATACTTCATCGTAAAATCACAAAAAGACATAAAAAAATCTATGAAAATCTGACATATCTCTACGACACGATCCGATATCAAGTTGCGAAAACACAAGCAGGAAATCCTAGCATCCAAGACAATAAAGGAATCAAAGTGGTGATAGATACAGAGCATCAGAATTACCTCGGAAACAGCAAAGCAATCAAAGAAGAGATAAACTCTCTAGAACAGAAATTAGGACAGCAGATAGTATTAGCAGATCAGCGAACACTTCTTGTTAAACAAACCAAGACAAAGAAAACATTACTGATATTCATACAACTCTTATGACGAATAATAACAGTGGTTACAGTGGGTATCTATAAGTTATTTTGGTAGAATCATATCAGAATATATATAATACAAAGTATACATTTATTTTAAAATATACAAAAATGAAAAAAAATCTTCTAATGAACTTTTCTATTGATCATACAAAATTAAAAATAAACATAGAAAGAGAATTTTCTGCAGTACTTGAGAAAGTGTGGGCATCTCGAACTGAAAGTGATATCATAGACAAACGACGGGCACCAAGACCATTTCAAACAAAAACCAAAGTTATGGACTTTAAGGAATGAGGATATTGGCTGTATGTAATGGTGTGACCCAATAAAGAAGAATATTGGTCAAAAACAGATTTTACATCCATAGTTCCATTAAAAAGTTATGCAGGTAAAGATAGTTTTTGTGATAACAAAGGAAACATAGATCAATCATTACCAAGATCAATATGGCATATTAATTTCAACCAAAATTGAGATTCAACAATAGTATCTATTGAAATTACATACAATAATCTGTCAGATTTAGAAAAAACAATTGAAATGTGATTTAAAGAATGAATTACTTCTGCATTCAAGAATCTAGATGAAATAATTATGTAATAAGTATCAAAAAAAATAGTCCGCGAGTGCGGACTATTTTTTTTAGAAATATTTTTTTGATGATTAATGTTTAGATTTAGCAGTCATTTTCCTATATATAAGGTATGCAACCAATGAAAGAGCAAGGACGATCATAATATTTTCTTTTGGTCCTGTAGCAGGGATATTTTTGATAACCGGCGTTGATGAATTGGAAGATGAAGTGCCTCAAACAGGAGCAATGATTCCATTAGCTACAAAACTATAACGATATTCTGTTCCTCAATTATTTGGCATGAAGTTGAGGATATATTCACCATTTCTTCTAAGAGGGAAATCATATCTTTCAGCGGCCATATTTACGCTAGCAAGTCTTTGGAATGTTTGACTTATAGGATCCAAAAGGAAGATATCTATCTTATCTGAACCATCTACTGCAGTCCATCTTAGGCTTGCGATATTTCTTGTGATAGTATGAGTAATATTAGCTAAACTCATATCCGCACCAGCAGCAGCATGAGATGATGCTGACGTTGTAAGATTACCTTCTCCATACGTTTGCGTAGCAAGTTTAAATCGGATTTCATTTGATATCTCTCAAAGAATACCGTTTTGATCTTTTGGGATGACAGAAAGATAGTATACGCTCACCGGTAAAATAGTATCAGTAGTCATATTGAGTTCCATAGTGATACCGGTACCCATAGTAGTAAAATCAAAGGTTTTCTCTTTTGCTTGATCAAGCAATGCAGTATTTTCCAAAATTTGCGACAAGGGATATTGGGAATACATAACGGTATATTTTTTGATAGTATTACCAAAATCATCCATAATAACGGGAGATTGGATTACAATCTTATCAGGAGCAATAGAAAATACACTGATTTTTTGAGTAGGTGCATATCAAAAAGGAATATTATTGTTGAGCGTATCAAGCCAATTTCGTAGATCTCCTGTTGCTGCAGAAGTAACTCCAACACCTCATGACAATAAGATAACAGCTGCAAATATTCTCAAAAATATTTTCATATGCGCAATAAGATAGAATATAAATGGCTTTATGCTTTCTGCTTTCTGCTAATAGTTATGGGAATTTCCTCTGCAAAAACAAAAAAAAAGTGGAAAATCAAAAGCACATTAATTATATATAAAAACAAAACTGTTGACTTTATTTAGTATTTATATATAAAATATAAGTTAATTTGGTGTAATAAAATAAGTTCCGTCAAAAAAATTTGCATATTTTAAAAAAACCTGTATACTAGGAGGTATACGAAACAAAAAACTTTTACCCTTATAAAACAAAACGACGATGACTGAAGCGAAAACCACTGCAAAAGCAGAACCTAAAGCAGTTAAAACAACAGCTAAATCAGCTACCCCAGCTAAAGCTGCAACACCAAAAAAAGCGAACAAAGATGAAATGATGCAAAAGCATCAACAGATGGTACAATTTATCCAAAACATGTTGGGGAATATTGAAAACGACATGAAGAGAGTGAAACTCGCTCTCAATCAGCTCGCTAAATTCGATCCAGAAAATGCTGAAAGTTTGGAAAACAAAGAAACTGAGGCAGCGATGGGAGCTCAAGAACTCAAAAGCTATTCAGAAGAGAACGCAGAAGTAGTAGAAGGAAAATTTGATGGATACTTTATGATCGGAGCTGATCAAAAGAAATATCCTGTGCCTTTGAACTATTCAAGCAAGACTAAATTAGTACCTTGAGATTTACTCAAACTTAAAATATTGGAAGACGGAAAATTCATCTATAAATTGATTCAACCGATTGAAAGAAAACATATTAGAGCAGTACTTTCAAAGACTGATGACAACAAATTCGTAGCGATCACTGATGACGGAAAAAACTATTTCTTGAATCAGGCAGCCGTTACTTTCTTTAAAGGAAAACCAGGTGATGAATTATATATTCTCATCAACGATAAAGAAGAAATGGGATTCGCAGCTATCGAAGCAATTATTAAAAAATAATTATAAACAATTATAAAAAAATAATACATATATAATTGTATTTTTACCCCCCTAAAATACAAAAAAATGAATAACAGTATCATGAATGAAAACAAGCAAACAACCACCCCTCCTATCAATGACGAGAAAAATAAGATAGGCGAGCATGTAACTAAACATTATAGAAAGTACCTTTTTTGAATATGAACACTCTCTGGTGTTATAATTTCCATATCGGTACGAATATTGTTTGGGAATATTGAGACAAGTACTAAGACAAATGCAGCATTTGATTTACTTGCACCAGAGATGAACGCTATTATAGCATTCAACCAAATGGACACTATTGCCCATCAAAAAGATAATTATTTTCATCAAAAAGGAAAAATTTACACACTGAGTGGAGAAACATTGTTTCATAAGTATGATACTATGTTCCATGTATTAGACAATGAATATCATCGAGCAACGGATACTCAAAAAAAACTTATGTGGGCACAAAAACTTGAAACTTTTTTCATAATGCAAAATGATCTCTTCGCTTCCACAGAATATATGCAATCTGAACAAGACATAGCATTTGAACAAGCAGATAAAGATTTCAATACTATACTTACAGAAATTCAGGGAAAACTTACAGGGGAAAATCTAATATCTACAGGAATGAATCCAATATTTGCAACAGGAACAAATAAAATACTTACAGGAATAAACAGCATAATAACAGGTAAAAATAACAGGTAAAAATAAAAATTTTATTCTATAAAATAAAAAAAAATGAATGACATTAAAAAAAAAATTTTAAATCATGTAGAAAAACATCATAAAAAATACTTATTTTGAGCATGAAATATAACAGGATTGCTCATTGTAAAGATTACAATTATTATTTTAACATTTTTTGGAATAGCATCCTTCATAGGAAAATCAGAAATATTAGAATCAGAATCACAAATGTATCAAGCAGTCGGTATATTTAACAAACTTCATGATATCGCACACGAAGAACTTGAGGAATCTGCAGAAGAATGAAATCCTTTTACTGAAACAGGAAAAGTGATGTTTACTGCCTTAGATAATGAGTTTCATGATGCAAAAACTTTGACAGAGAAATTCAGGACATCTAAAAAAATTGCAAATTTGCTAATAGAACAAGAAAAAAACCATCCCAATCCAAATAATGTAAATTTAGATCCTAAAAGAGACGCAGAATTCAATAGCTTGCTCAATAGTTTAATTAGAATGTATTAAGTATAGTAGAATTAACAGATAAATAAAAGGAGGCTCCAGCCTCTTTTTTTGTTGATTTATTTTTGTCCTAGTTTTGTCAGTTTATTTCTGAAACAACTAATATACAATACAAACGTTTTACTTAGACTTTCGACATTATGACTTTCGACTTTATAAACTGGGTATTCCCCAGACAATGCATCACCTGCTGAACCACAGGAGCATATCTATGCAAAAATTGCAAAAAAAAATTAAAACCACATCCAGAGATATGCCCGGTATGTCATAGATTTTCCAAAAATTATAAGACCTGCCTCAATTGTAAACCAGAAAAAGAGAATGTTTTGGAATGAATCATCATTCCTTTTGTTTACGATGATCAGCTCAAAAAACTCATCATAAAACTCAAATATTTCCACAAAAAAGATATCGGTGGCTTCCTAGTCGAGAGGCTGAAAATTGCATTACAAGCAAATCAATCATTTTCAAATTTAGAATTTCAAATTTCGAATTCAAAAATTTTCATCACCCGAATCCCCACCCACCGATGGAGAGAATATTTCATCAAAGGATATAATCAGTCAAAAATATTAGTGAAAGAATTAAGTAAAATAACAGATATTCCACGGATAGAGATAGCGAAAAAACAGAAACATACCAAAACGCAAGCAAGCCTTGATAGAGTTTGAAGACTAAAAAATCTCAAAAACACATTTTCATTGCTGCCAGAGCTCCCGTTTACAGGAAATGAAACACTACTTATCGTAGACGATATAACCACAACATGAGCGACAATAAACGAGTTAGCAAAGTTGATAAAACAGCAATTCCCTAAAATAAAAGTCCGATGAGCAGTACTCTGAAGACACACATAAAATCAATTAAGAATTAAGAATGAAGAATGAATGATTAAAAAAAATGCTCCTGCGGAGGTAAAATAATATAAAATATCAAAAAAGTCAACTAAATGCTACGGACAATAGCCTTTTTTTTGACAAAAAAAACATTTGTAGATATAATGGAGATATATCAAAGCTTTAAAGCCGAAATTAAAAG
>JAHFJL010000049.1 GCA_023245855.1 bacterium | reverse complement strand
AGAAAGGCACAGACATAGATATGAAGTGAATCAAGATTATCACAAAATATTACAGGATAACTGACTGATTTTTTCATGAACTTCTCCTGACGGCACTTTGGTCGAGTTCGCTGAGTTGGCTGATCAACCGTGTTATATCTGAACGCAAGCGCATCCGGAATTGAAATCAAGATTGCAGACTCCGCATCCGATGTTTTTGGCGTTGGTGAAGGCGAGTTTGGAAACGAAATAAATTATTTTTTTTCATACTTCTTGATATATTCTAGTTCATTGTTAATTGTATCTGAAATATTCTCCAATAAAATTCATTCTAATATTTTTGGGACAGTTATTCCTATTTTCAAAATTTCGGTTATTGCTTCTTTATTTTCCGCATAATGAGTCGGTACATGAATTTCTGATGTTGTGTGACCACTGATATGCATATGCTGTAATCTATCTCCCATTATCTCTATGAGTTCTTTTGCAAGCTGCATGCTTGGATCGTGTTCATATGCATGTTGTATATCCAAGACAAATCCGAATGTATATTTTTCTTTCAGTATTCTGAAGTGTTCTGGATGTGTTCCGTAGGATTTTCTTCTATCCATATTTTCTATTAAAAAAGGTAATCCAGACTGTTCTAATATCTCAAAATCATCGATGGTATCGGGATGCAAAACTATTCCTTCGATGGGAATCTCTTTACTTAATGATCTTAATTTTTCGATGATATTTTTGGTCTCTCTACTGTCTTGATATCTCACTTCTTTCCAAGGAGCATGAATGGAAACCCTTGTGAATTTTTGAAGTTCTTTTTTTGTCTGTTCGGATAATGAGTATGCAAATAATTCATTAGGAGTTGCCCAACTAAGCTCGATAATAGTAGCTCATAACTCATTATAGAGTTTTATCCCTTCATCAAATGATATGTTTGATCTATATAAACATCCTGTGCTAAATCCTATTTCTCCCATGATATATACAACATGTAAAATATTATTGCCAATATAAGTATTCATACCTCCTATTCAAACTTTTCTTGATAACAATCAACAAAAAGATACAAGATAGATGATACAAAATTTATCTGATATCTATCTATGTTCGCTACATACGCTAATCTCAAAGATTTTATGCAATGAACTGAATTTCCTGACACTAAGCCAGCTTTTTTGGAACATCTGCTTAATAAACTCAATGAACATATCGCTAAAGAGGGGAAAGTTCTTCTTTTGACGTTGACTAAAAAATCGTCTGAAGAGATCACGAGTTTTCTTATCTCCAAGTGATACAAAGCGTTTTACTTGCATAGCGAGATAGCGACTTTTGATCGCTGGGAGATTATCAAAAAATTGAGGACTGGAGTGATAGATATTATAGTAGGAATAAATCTGCTCAGAGAGGGAATCGATCTTCCTGAAGTCACTTTCCTTGCAATCCTTGATGCTGATAAGGAATGATTTCTTCGTTCTACGACATCGCTTATCCAGATCATCTGACGTGCATCGAGAAATCCTTTGAGTGAAGTAGTGTTGTATTCAGATAATTTCACTGAATCGATGGTCAAGTCGTTGCGAGAGACGTACCGTCGTCGCGGCATCCAACAGAAATATAATACAGAACATCATATCACTCCAACAAAAGCTGAATCTAATGTCAAAGGTTTGGATGTCGTGAAAACGGATGATATCCTTACACAGTGATTTTCTTCGTTGACGAGAGGTAAGGTCAAGAGACTCAAAAGAATGACTAAAGTCGAAAAAGAGATCATCCTCAAAGATCTAAAAAAACAGCTCGACGATGCGATAGCTGCTTGGGAGTTTGAAAAGGCTGCTGTAATCAGAGATCAGATCAAAGAAATCGGAGGAGAATAGCAATTTAACTAACAGTGAAAAGTGAATAATTAATAATAGAAAGAAATTTCAATAATTGTTAATTATTAGTTTTTAGTTATTAGTTGTTGTATATGGTGTATGCATTGTTTATAGCAGGATTCTTTTTGCTCATTCAATGAGCAGATTTTCTTGTAGATGGTGCATCAGCATTAGCTAAAAAATTTTCTATTTCAGATATTGTTATATGACTCACTATCGTTGGTTTTGGTACTTCAGCACCGGAGCTTGTGATAAATGTCATCTCTAGCATATCATGAAATTCTTGATTAGTATTTGGGAATATATTGGGAAGTAATATTACTAATCTTCTCTTGATTTTATGAATCTGTGCTATTATTTATCCTCTGAAAATCACTAAGAGAACTGTTTTTTTTGAAATCCCGTTCAGTATCCTTGCTGTGGTGCTCCTTATAATTATGATTAATGATCGGTTTATTTATGGACACCCATGATTGTTTGTCTCAAGGATTGATGGTATCATACTTCTTTGTTTTTTTGCTCTCTTTTTACGATATACTTTTTATATTACTAGAAAAAAACAAGATTTACCTGTAGATGTACCTATTATAAAAATGTCTTTGACTAAAATGATCATCTATATTATTTGATGATTAGCAGGTTTAACGATATGAGGAAAATGGGTCGTAGATGGCGCTTTAAGTATAGCTATATTTTTTGGAGTATCACAATCTATTGTAGGATTGACTGTGGTCGCTTTATGAACATCATTACCTGAACTTGCAACATCTGTGATTGCTGTAATGAAAAAAAATCCTGATATCGCTATCGGTAATATCGTTGGCTCAAATATCTTTAATATATTGTGGATATTGTGAATAAGTGTTATCATCTCTCCTATTTATGGTGACATACACCTCAATAGGGATGTCTGAATCCTTTTAGCTTCAAGTGGTATTTTATTCGCATTTATTCTGCTTGGAAAAAAATTTGTTCTCCAGAGATATCAGTGACGAATTTTGGTGTTTTTGTATATAGTATATATCAGTGTTGTGATTTCTAATACCTTCTATTAGTATATCGTATTTTTAATATTTTGTTATATTTGCTATTTTTTAAAATGTATATATAATATATTTGTGATATATTGTCACTTTTATATTTTCACTCTATTCCTATGTTTAAAAAAGTTATGAAAAAACTTTGAACGTTGAATGTTTTTGATTGGTCTATTTTTAAGATCTGTCTTATTGCTTTGTCTTTGATGCTTGCAACTTTGGTTCCTGCTTTGGTACAAGTTAAACGATGGATATATGCAGTTATCGCTGTAGTTACTTATATCTATGTCTTGTGGAGATTATTTATAAAAAAATAAGCAAAGTTATATCAGTATCCTAGGATATCCTATATATTTTTTCTAACCTTCTACGGTTATTGTCATATGATTATAAGGGATATTGATGCCGTATATTTTGAATGTTTTTAATATCTCTGTCATCAATTCTCTTTTTATTACAATCTGTGATCTTTTGCTTTGCGGGTTGAGGAAGAAAAATCATTGGAAGACGATGCCCGCGGTGTCGAATCATGAAAGAATGATGTTGGTATATTCAGGATAAAGTACTCCTTTTCTCTCATTGATAAGTTTGATAAGCAGTGATTTGATCTGATCCACTTCTACATGACGTGGCACTTTTATAGTAAAATTACCTCTGATAAGGGTTTCTGTTTTGAGTGTCTTGATGGGTGTTGCAGCGACGACGGTATTGGGGATGATAGTTCTTCTTTTATCGAATGTCCTGATGACGGTATATCTCAATGTTATCTCTTCGATAGTTCCTAGGATATTCAATCCTCCCAAAAACTGAACGTAATCTCATAATTTGACCTTTTCGTTGGTCATAATCATGACTCCGGAGATCATATTCCCTATCGTCGTCTCCATAGCAAATCAGATGCTCAATGAAATACCTCACATAATAAGCGCAACATCAAACCCTATGACTTGAAATACCGCAAGGATATTAAATATCATCAGCAAAATATATACCATGCTTCCCGCAAGCTGAGCGACTTTTTTGTTATAGATATCTTCTTCTATCGAATTTTCCTGCATCTTTTGTTCTATCCTTGCGACGACTTGTTTTATGACAACAAGAAAAGCGATAAATACTCCTACAGCTAATACTATCGTCTTCAATAGCTCTCGACCATTGGTTTGTATCCAGTTTACAATATATGCTATGATTGTCGTGCTATTCATATCTTGTCTATGATGTTAAAGGTTGTTGCGGTGGTAAGTTTTTCATGAGATTTTGTGCGTCGGATGTTTTATCAAAATTCACGGTCAACATGTTAAATGGTATGTTGATATTATTATCATCAAATGCTTTTGCTACTCTTTGATTAACATCTCCGATAGCAAATTCTGGAAGCAATCCACAGTTGGGATCGAATGAAAAGAATGCTTTGATCTCTATATAACTGTCAGCGAAATTGGATACAAACACTTTGGTTGTGTTTTTCTCTTTTACGAAATCGAAACTATTGATGTTGGTTTTTACGATTTCTATTACGTTAGCGGTATCAGAATCATAACTTACCCCAAAGAGTCCTATGAGTTTCACGAGTGGTTCAGCACTGAAGGTCTTGATAGGCACGGTGATGAGTGTCATATTCGGCAAAACTACTTGTCTCAGATCTAATGTCCTGATGATTGTATATCTGATGGTAATTTCTTCTATCCTTCCAAAATATGCTTGATCTGCTTGAACTTCGATGATATCCCCTAACTTAAATTCTTTGGTATATAAGATCATGATACCGGCAATCATGTTTCCGAGAATCTCTTTAAATGCTAATCCTACTCAGAATGAGATACCTCAGACGATAAGCCCTACATTAAATCCCATCATCTCAAATCCTATGAAAAATGAGAAGATAACGAGAATATAAAACGTGATATCGTGGATCAATTTTCATATCTTATCGATATGTTTGTTTGATGGATCAGCATTTTTTACGATATTTTTTCTGACTATGTTCGCGATGAATTTTGAAATCATCAGTAAAAGCAAAATCACTGCAATCGCTCAAAGGATCTTGAGTCCATACGATACAATCGTACTATCGAGGAAACTTTGGATTGCTGTAGGTTGTGCTGCTGCTTGTCCTAGTGCTGGATTCATTGTTGTCGGAGATGAAGGTATAAAATACATATCAATTATATTCTTGGATCTTATTTTTTCAAATCAACCCCACAAAATCACTCAAAATACTTGCCTAACTCTTCAAAAAATTATATAATAGGGGTTATTTAGTTGACAAGGCATTTTGATTTCGTACCATTTACGATGCTCACAAGAATTTTTATTTTTTTGTCCGCTCTAATGAATTTTAAAAAAACTGTTGTTCCTCCTATGAGAAATCCAGGTTTTCCTCAAGGGAATGACTACATGATGCAACAACCAAAAAAATCTGTTTCTTATGCTACCTTGATTGTTGTTGTCCTATGTACCCTGATCTTAGCGTTTGTTCTGTTTAGAAATTTTGATCGTATCGGTAGTCTCTTTTCTTCTGCCATACAATCAAATACTGGATTACAGCTTAATCAACACGTTTTGTTGTCTGGGAATCTTTTCGCTAATGGTGATCTTGTTTCCTATACGCATACCTTGCAGACTGCTGATCATGGTGTTGTCGGGATCAAAAGCAGAAGCTTGGATATGACTCAATATACCGGTTTTGTAGAGATCCAATGAACCGTAGAAAAACAACTTAATGATATATTTATCGTTGAAGTGAGTGCTATCTCATGATCGCTTGTTGATACATGAATGGTTGCTGTTGCTACGGGTCAATCTTTATGATCAGGAAGTGGAATTTATATTGCTCAAGCAGGTATCTATCTGCCGGCAGAATTTGGTACCAAATATGTGATTCAAGATCAATCTGTACATGGTGAATTGACCGTAAAAAATATCGCCAACAATCAAGTAGTTACTATTGGCTATTTCCCTTGCAACTCATCAGACCCCAATAAAAATTGTATGGAACTTCAAAAGAATATCTCAGCTACTGCAGAGAAAACATTCACTACTCCTAATGGAGATGTTCTTTATAAACTGGAATGAGTGACTTCTTGGTTCTTCACTAATGGAAAATTATACTGATATTTCATCAACGATGTCCCTGAACAAGATGTTACGGACTTAGCTAGTGCGATTATCCTTCCTAATTCTGATTATGTCAAAAATACCTTATTATCAAAACTTCAAACTCTGTGTACTGATGGAACGACTTCATTGATGCAGGTGACTACTAGTAATTTGGGCGTGGATACTAATGGATTGGTCGTAACTATGGATGGTCCAACTGCTAACGGACAAGCAAAATGCAAAGTGGTTGTAGATCCTTCACAAGCTGCTGGAGGCGCTAAAATCAGCTACAATGCTATCACTCAAAGTACAGGCGATACCGTTTCACCCTCTACAACTACCACAACATCGACTTCACCTGCTATCACTTCTTTGGATACTTCTGTAAAACAATTTCCGGTAAGTCTAGATAAGACTCTGACTTTCAGTTCTAGTAGAGGATATTCAGTTACTTTTCCCTCAAAAAATCTTAGCTATGATTCTGTCGCTGTCGACGAAGATCTTTGACTTGCTGGTGTACGTTGTTCAACTCAGCTAAACGTAACTAAATTCTCTGATGAAGCTACATTGGACGATTCTCCAGCTGTAAAAATATTCGTTTGTACTATCAAATGAACTCTCAGTAATCTTTGAAATAGCATCATCCAAAAAACAACAGGAAGCGGAATGAATTTCCTTATCCAAATCCTAGATCCAGCTTGGTTTGATTTCGCTAACAATATTGTAATCGAATAACAACGTCGTGATCAACTAATAACTAATAACTAATAACTAATAACTAATAACTAATAACTAATAACTAATAACTAATAACTAATAACTAATAACTAATAACTAATAACTAATAACTAATAACTAATAACTAATA
>JAHFJL010000014.1 GCA_023245855.1 bacterium | reverse complement strand
CCGTTGCTTGCATCGCTTGGCATCAAGATGCCGAAAACGTTTTCAAAAGCTATCACCACACCAGCAGCTACCGGAGAATGCGTAAGCGTGTTGATGAATATCTCGTTCAGTAAAAAAGAGATCGAAGCATTAGTGAAGAAAAATAATTGCTGTTTAGTACGAGGTGGTGGGCTAGATCTAGCGCCGGCTGATGAAAAGCTTATCAAAGTAGCATATCCGCTTTCTATGCAATCATACTCAAGGACTATCGTGAGCATCATGGCTAAAAAATTCGCTATGGGGATCAATCATTCATTGATCGATATCCCTGTAGGACCGACCGCTAAAGTACCGGATATGAAAACAGCGAGATGGTTAAAGAAAAAATATGAATACGTAGGCAAAAAGCTCGGCATGAAAGTACATGTGGAACTGACTTCTGCATTGCAGCCTATCGGTGCAGGCGTTGGAGCGGTTTTGCAGGTGAGAGAAGTACTCAGAGTATTGCAACAACACGCAAAAAGACCACCAGATCTCGAAAAGAAAGCAGTATTTCTTGCATCAAAAATCATAGAACTTGTCGGGATGGCAAAAGGTAAAGACGCGGAAAAGCTCGCTTACGGGCAGCTCATCAGCGGTAAAGCTTGGGAAAAAATGCAAAAGATCATCTCTGCTCAACACGGAGATCCTCAAGTGAAATCAGAAGAATTGAAATTAGCAAAAATACAAAGAGACATCATAGCGGAAAAATCTGGCAAGGTGAAAAATATCGACATGAAAGTGGTGAACGTAGCAGCAAGAACTTTAGGTTCTCCATTAGATTTGCAGGCAGGACTATATCTTCATAAAAAACTTGGTGATACGGTCAAAAAAGGTGAAGTGATCTACACGATGTATGCTAATGATGAAAGCAAGATCAGATTAACAAAAGAATTTTTGGATCAGAAAAAGATGTACACAATCGCTTAAACGCGATTAGGGACGAGGTATAAGGAACTAGGGATAAAAAAATACCTGATACCAAGTCCCATGACCCATGTCCCAGTTTTATATAGCAAAATATCCATGACCGGCATTATAACAACCATGTGACCTGCAATCAATAGCGAAGCTCAACTCATCAGATGCTATGAAAATGGTATCAGAATATTGAGATTCAATTTTCCTCATTACACGGCAGAGACGACAAAAAGGGATGCAGATGCTGCGCATATCGTTGAACAGAAAGTCGGCGGGAGATTTTTTCTGATGCTCGATACCGAAGGTCCGGAACTGAGATCATGATATCTAGCAACCCCCATCACGTACGCCATTTGAGATATATTCAATATCTATGTGGATGAAAGCAAGAGGGATGCAAGAGGATTGTATTGTGATTATCCTTCATTGATTGATGATGTGAAAATCGGAGGGATCGTGAAAATCGATGCAGGGTTGCTCGAAGTGGAAGTCCTTGAAAAAAAATCAGATCATATTGTTGTTAAATCGTTGAATGATTTCGTTGTAGGATCTAGAAGGCATATAAATTTACCAGGCATACACTACAATCTCCCCGGTATTACTGCGAGAGACAAAGAGAACGTCTTGTTCGCCATCAAAGAAAAATTCGATTATATCGCATTGAGTTTTACGAGGACAAAAGCAGATGTCGAAGAGTTGAGAGCGTTCCTCAAAGCCAACGGTGGAGAAAAGATAAAGATTATTGCGAAGATAGAAAATCAAGAAGGGGTGGATAATATTGCAGCAATCATCGATGCGAGCGATATGATTATGGTTGCTAGGGGAGACCTAGGGACTGAATTACCTGTAGAGACGATTCCTGCTCATCAGATGAATATCGTAAAGATGTGCAAGATAAAAAATACACCCGTGATCGTGGCAACACAGATGATGGAATCTATGATTGCTAATCCTATCCCTACGAGAGCGGAAGTGAGCGATATTTTTTATGCGGTGCTTGAAGGCGCTGAATATGTGATGCTCTCAGGTGAAACGGGAGTGGGCAAATTTCCTTTAGAATGCATCAAATATATGAACAAAGTGATTATCGAAGCAGAAAAGCATACATAAAAATTTGGTTTTATATGAGTACGGATATATGAAAAATAGCATAGATAAGCATATACACAGCAAACAAAAAAATGCTAAAAAAGGTGCGAAAGAACACGATATTTTTGATGTACTTGATACATTGGATAAACAGAAAGTCACTGAGTATGTTATTAAACAGGTAACAAAACATAAGGTTTCTATGCTTACATTCGGTAAACAGGGCGAGATATATAAAGTGCCATTACCGTACGAATGATGAGAAAAATATTTTCTTGTAGCAAAGAAAAAGAAAGATATTCAAGATCAACATTACGATCTAAGAGATGAATTTCGTTTGCAGCATATGGTATATGATCAAGTAAAACATCCTTTTGTGAAGGTTCCGGAACTTTTTGGATATCAGGAATTGCCGACCGGTGAACAATTTATGGTGATGGAATATATACCAGGTCAGACCATATATGCCTTATTGGTCAATAAATTAGTCAAAAAAAATAAGCCTGAACGAGCTCCCGCAAAAGATGATAGAGAAGCAGATACTAATGTCGTAAAGCTTTGGGGACCCCAAAGAGCAGGCGATACGTTATCAATGATAGAGCGTTCTCCTTATCTTCATAGTAAGATTCCAGGGATGAAATTATTCACTAGAGATGAAGCGAATAAAATTAAAAATCATCTCAAGGAATTTCTCGATGATATGCATAAACAATGAATCTATCATAGAGATCTATGACAAAATATCAGAAACATCATGCTTTGTCCTGATGGAAAAATCTATCTTATAGATTTCTGAAAATCCATAAAAAAAGAACATGCAAAAAATAAAAAAGAAATATATGAAGAAATTTCAGAGAGTGAAATCAAACAATATGCTGATGATGAAGAGATATTCGATATTATCGATGCATATACAGAAAAATAATCGATTAGTTCCTATATCGATGAGTGAATTTTTCGTATTGCTCCAAGATATGCACATAAGCTTCCATTCCTATTTTTTTAAATTTCTCAAAACGCTTAGGTCGATGATCGCCGAGATATGATCATTCAATCACAAAGTCAAGAAGCCGATTGTTTAATTTTTTTTCAATGTTTCTAAACATGTATGTTTAGGCAAATAAATGCTATATACTCGTATTTGGTTATAAAAAAACACTTGTAATTATCAAACCAAAAAACATATTTTAATCATGAAAAAAAGTCTCTGCGCAATCATCCTATGTTCTTGTATGATAGGTGCTGTATCCGCATCCTCTTTTTCCGGTTGTGAAGAAAAAATGTTTACGGTGACTTCCTATTATTCGCCGGAGAACGGACAGGTATTCTATTATAAACCCAGTTTCCAAGACGAGGTAACGCTCAATGGAGAATGATATACGGGCGCTTCGTGAAAGGCGGTATTCCAATGAATGTTAGCCTGACCGGCATCATATTCGTTCTGATCCCTAATCTATTTTCCAGGATGGGGTATCGGAGAGATCGCGGATAGAGGAGGAGCTATCGTACTTTCAGGTGAGAGAGACCAGTTGCATGATCGTATAGATATCTGGATGGGAAAAGGAGAAGAAGGTCTCATCAGAGCATTAACTTTCGGAAAAAAGAATCTGACATGATATCTGTGTAATAGTTCGATCATCAAAACAGAACCCTCAGAGATGCTAGATCGGAATACCGTTCCCGTACTCAAAAACTTTTTTGATGTAGCAATCCGAATAGAACAGCTCGACGTATGAAGAAACGATATCCGAGTACGAACATTGCAAAAATATCTCAATAAACTCTGATATCTCAGCAAAAAATATCGAAACGGAAATTATGATACCCATACCAAGAGAGCGCTCTGCGCCTATCAAACAGATACAAAGATTGTTTCGGTAAGCAATCCTGATTGCTGAATATTCGGAGCTCACACGAGATATGCCATGAAAATGGATGTTCAAGCGAGAGGGCTGTTGCCGACTGATCTTTATGAGATAGGGACTTTCGATGAAATCATCTCTTTGGCGAAATATTACAACGGTACGCCAACAGAGATACCAGTACAAATGCCGAAAAAAACGAATATGCCGACAACAAAAATTGTACAGCCTGCCAAGCCAGCGATATTCCTTTTTTACAGAGCATATACCAAAAACCAGCAGAGTTCAGAGATAAAAACATTGCAGATATTTTTGCAGCAACAGGGTTTCTATACGTGAAAAATAGATGGCATCTATACCAAAACGACCGTGGATGCACTATATGATTTCCAAAAAAAATATACTCTGATTTCCGATTCAGATCCATTGATGTTGAGAGGTTTCCTTTGACCAAAGACGAGATCAAAGATCAACGACCTGAGAAATAAATAAGTGGTATAATAAAAGAAAATAGATTGATCTAGGAGTTCGAGCCATCAATCTACCAACATACACCGTAGTCCAATCGTGACATCCCGAATATCCGTTTCTCGTAAGAGAGGATAGAGGGATAATGAGCTCTATGTGATATAAGATATCTATGATACTGCTCCACATTCTCCTTCAAAAGTATATTTCATAATTTTGATTGAAGAATGTGTAGTTACCAACTCAATAATTCTTCATTGAAATATATCAGAATTATTTGGTCGGTAAACTATGATGGCGAAAAAAAAAGTCTTTTTGGTGACTTTTGCGACTAGGCAAAAGTTACCCTAGCGGAGCGTTTTTTTTAAAATAAAAATAAAATATCACTAATAACATAATTTCTTGAAAAATAGTTACTCATAAAGCTTTATTATAACTTTTTTCGTATAAAAAAAAATCTCCCGTTGAAACAACGGGAGCGGGCCATTTTATAAAACAAGAGAGCCATTGTAGGGCCATTAGTCAATAATGATCGGGCTATTTTTGATAGCTAGACAACATTATAGAACCTGACATTGCGCAATATCAGGTGACGACTACGTGCCACACACACAACGACTCAATCTTTTTTGTTTTTACAAAACAAACCACTTGCATAAGAGCATAGAGAAATCATTTGCTAAAGCAAGACATTTTTTATATATAACAGACAAGGAGTTGACATTGTAGAGAGAATATGTATAAAAAATTGATTTATTTTGAAGCAGATGTTGTGTATGTGAGAGAGTGAGTCATCTAAGGTATATGAAGAGGTGCAAGATTTTACCATGAAAAAATGGGAAGAGAAATTTTCCGGTAGTGACAGAAATACTGCTGAAGATGAGGAAACAAGAAAAATACTGCTTGAGCATATGATACCAAAATCCATAAAAAATATCCTCCAGTTTGTAGAGGCTACGGGATACGAACTTTCAAGAGTGCTGTCGTATGTAGACAAAACAAAAATCGAGGAACGGGTGGAATGGTCGCATGCATATATAAGGCCTAGTGTGCTCTTATGCAAGAAGTTGTGAATCAACGATAGCTATGCTATGGTCATCAAACATTACTTTAATATGATGCAAGTCATCCACGAGGATTATTTGCCTCAAGATTGTATGGTGCTCAATGACAAGATGGTAGAAAGAGAATTGTCTTGAGACAAAAAAGAGATATTTTTGGATAAAATAAGCAATGAAAAAAATTTCGATTCGATCATCCAGATATTATTTATGCTTCACGATTATAAAGATCCCAATCATAAAAAGATTGCATTTTCTCATGATGCAAAAGGGATTTTTGCAGAGGGTCTGACCAAGGAAACGGAAATAAACGAAACCGTGCAAACATTATTTTTGCTGCATGATCGTATAGATGATGGTGCGATTTTCTTTTCTCCTCAAAAAGCGTTTGAAGAGATAACTGCTATCTGTTGAGAGGATCGAGTGCAGGAGCACAGAAAAAAGATTGTAGAGATGTATAGATTTTTTGTAGAAAAATATCGGAGAGAAAAAGAGAAACAAGAGAACTTTGATCTTCATGCACATATCATGTCTCCTGCAGGGATGAAGAGCTATATCAATAAATATGGGATGCGAAAGCTTGGAAACAACAAGGATGAATTATGCTTATATCAAAAGATGTATGAGTGCGGGGGAATCGATCGAGATCCCAGTAATTATAGTCATTTTTTGGAAATGTCTTTGTCTCTTCGTTGAATCGAGGATCTAAGTGTAATTACAGAGATCAAGGACAATGCGTTGGAATATAAGGATCGATATCGTGACACGCTCCTCACAACGGTGCTGGGGGATTGGTCGAATGTAGAACGTGGAGTGGATATCCAACGACCGCGAGAGAAAGAATGATATGATAAGGAAATATTTTTCACTCACAAAAAAGAGATTCTAAAAGATATTCAGGTATTCGCAGATGATACATTATTTGCACAAAAAGCGACTCCTGATAATTTCAAATGAATGGAACTCCTGCAACGAACGATATGATCAAGACTTACCCATATGCAGAGCTTGCTTGCATTTTTGAGGGACTGTGGCAATATCAAACCAGAAGATCAGGCACAAATATTTTCTGCAATAAAAGAAATGCGGACTGAAATCATTAATCGGCCCTATGCTATCCAGCAGAGTTTTTTTAATGTCTCACATCATCTCCATGGAGAATATACTGATATATACAAACAGTTGTTGAGTCAGCTTTCTAGCTTGAGCAAGCAGAGACGCAAACATACGGTCCAAAATTTTTTCCCAGAATTAGATATAAAGTTAGGTATTATCCAAGGTATGAAGATCAAGATTGATGAGAACAAGGGTGAAAAAACGTTATATGCAAAGGAGATCAAAGAAATGATCCAGAAAATAATAGATGTTGATAGTGAAGCTGCCGGAGGTTGTATGTGAGAATGTATGGAGGACATCGTAAAGGCATATATACAATATTATTTTCATCTCACGGTTCCAAAAAAATATATACAAGAAAATTCACAGATGACCGAATATTTTCTACGCTACAGCAACAATATCAATAGTGTAAATTATGCAAAATTAGCGCAAATAGGAGCAATGCTTTCTCTCCATCATCATGATCTCTGGAAACAACGAAGAGTAGATCATACGATTAAAATCCCTGATATGACTCAAGAATGAAAAGAATTGCTCGAACAATCAGACAATGATGAACTGAAAAAATATCGAGAACAATATATTTCATCTGATCAATTACTGGCGTTGCAGGATACAACATCATTCGTTACGATCATTAAACCACAGACGGTTGGGGAAAAGATTTTTACGATACAAGAAAGTTTTGAAGCGATATTCGATCCTGATATCTATGAAGAAGAAGTGAAATCTCTCGCACAAAGATTTTTCAACGCAGCAAACAAATCAGTGATTGTACAATCTCTCTCTTCAGCGGAGTATGAGTTGCTCAAAAAAATACCAATCGTATCTTTTATCAAAGAGATTAAAGATCTTAATCTAGAAGCTCTCTATCACGAAAGCGAGCAATGATTGTTGTCTTCGGAAAAAACACAGCAAGCAAAAAATGCTATCAATGGAGCTAGAGAGCTCTTCACAAAAATAGTACAAGCATATCAAGAGATAGGATGCCCAGATACCGTAAATATCAGGCTAGAAGAATTGGCAAATAATTTCGCTTTGGAGATAGATGAATGCAAAAGATCGGTAAACGATACGGTAGAATACGAACAAGAAGTGAGTTTGAATTCATATATCACTGCAGATATGCAAGAGGTTATCGCAAATATCAGAGGTTGTCTCGGTTGTACTTCCAAATCATGAAAAAATGACAAAAATCTAGATTTTAAATATCCCAACAGATTTTTTATGGTGAGCTATCCTGACGGACCTGAACAAAAGAGCATATCAGATCAGCTTTTATTATTATTGCCGAGTGATGCAGGATTGTGTGTAGTGATGGATACCTTGTACGGATTCCGCTCTCTCGATGTACTCATCAATCATAGTCTGAGTGCGATAAAAAAAGCATCTACACTATCGTCATCGCTCAAAGTATTTGTTCCCAAAAATAGTATCCAGTCAGCAGGTACGAATGTCGTTGCATATACAAAAGCCTTGCAATCAGCTTGTGATAAGTATTTTCCTGATGTTAAAATAGAGACTCGTGGTATTGAGCTTGATGAAAAATATGCAGGATATCATGAATATTCTCCCAAAGAAGGAATCCTGATTTCTCTCTAATAAAAAATATAGATTATTGTGTATAGGTCATTGCGAGTCCGCCTAAGTGGATGAAGCAATCTTAAGTATAAGATCGCCACGTCGTAAAAAACTCCTCGCGATGACTTTCTCTGTAATAAAAAAAGGCCCGGGAAACCGGGCCTATCTTAATTTTCTGAAAATTTGGCATGAATGGTTTGGCGTTCTACCCTATCAATCCATGTATTCATGACTTGAGTGGCAGTAAAACTGCCAGGGCAGTTGATGAAATCGGTATACATATCATCATATTGGGGAGTTTTTTTTCTGAAAGTTTCCAAAACTGGTTGAATTTCCATGAATTGTTCAGGAGCAAGCCATGCTTTCAGAATTTCTTCTACTGTTACATACTGTTTATGTTCTTTTATTTTTCTCGCTATGATAATCTCATCTTCGAGAGAACACTTGATCGGAATTGTGATAAAAGACATGATTGGTTCTTGATCTTTTTCACAGAGGACGGAAATAATGAGATATTTTTTCATAATGATATGGTTTTTGTTTGAAGATAATATACATATTTGTTATAGAAAGTCAACTTGACTTTGTTATATAAATATATAATATGAAAAACATAAACATAAAAAAAACCAGATTATGAACTTTTTTAAAAAATTATTTGGAAAATTATTTGGAAATGCTCCATCTTCTTCCAATGCTACAGTACCTAGTAAAGAGAGTACAAAAGCAAATGTCATTGATGATCGGAGGCAGTATATCCAAAATATTATGATGAATGCTATAAAAAAATTAACCAGTTCGCATGGGATAAGTCTACATGCAAATCAGGGTAAATGCAGGTATATTTGTGAACGTATTAATGCTCTTACAGAAGTAGAGATGGACCGCTATTTTAAAGCCCATGCTGAAATTATATTGAATTTCGATAATCTATATTTTGGTAGGTATGGTGAAAGTTTCATGATTAATAAAGTGACTATGAAACAAGGATCAGAAACGTGCATTGAATATAGACCGTATCACAAGCGTATACAAAAAGTTAGCTATTAACTACATCCTCTCGTTTTCGAGAGTGAGGTCCCCTTATTTTAAGGGGATTTTTTTTAATTGATAGAAATCTGGCATAATAAAAGACAATGGGTGGTTAATATAGAGGAAACCATTAGATTGATTTAGGATTTCGAGCCATCAATCTACCAATATACACCGTAGTCCGATCGTGACAAAAAAAAAAGACCCGGAAAACCGGGCCTAAGCTAATTTGCTGAAAATGTGTGATGTTTAACACGGAGTTCTCCGATTTTGCTTTCAATCCAGTCAGCTATGATTTTTTCGATGTCAGCATCATCAGGGCATTCGATGAATGTTGCGTACATTTCAATATGAGTTTTGATGTCTGATCTGAAGAGATCAAGATACTGTTTGGTGACCTTGAAGGTTTCATCATCAAGAAATAATTTTGCTATATTTTCGATGGTTTGAAAATTGTTGCATTCCTTGATAGTGATTTTGATGCATACCTCATTTTGTTGAGAGCAATTGATGGGGAAAGAAAAGAACGATACCGAAGGTTGTCCATTATTATCCCAAAATACTGAGACTATTGCGTATTTTTGCATAAAAATATATTTTTTAGGTTCATTTTTGTTTTTTTAGAGTATATATATTAGAGGTTTAAAGTCAATAAGATGCGGGTTTATTTTAGTTTAGAAAAAATAATTTATTTTTGTTTACAACAAACATCCAAATTTCCCTTAATAAGGTGACTTAATGGAAACTTTTATACGAAGATGTGCCATTACTCCATCAGCGTGAAATAAAGGTCGAGTGTGTCATCCCGAAGATCTATTTACCGTAAGGGAGATCAAGGGATAATAAAATAAGACGCCGAAACTTCCAAAGGAAGTTTAACGTCGTTTTCATATTCTCCTTCAAAAATATGTTTCTTATTTTTGATTGAAGAATATGTAGTCAATAACACAATAATTCTTCATTATATTTCAGAATTATTTGGTTATTGAACTATATCCCGCTTTAGCGGAATAGGAATTTTTTAAATTCCTATGTGATAAACAAGATATGATCAAAGAGAAAACATGATATTGATCTAATGGCACTTGATCTTTTTATCCAATGTTTTTATATCAAGATAAAAACATTGGTCGGGGGTTTGGGGCGAGATAAGCCCCAAGAAGAAAAAAAGATTAATTAATTCCCGAAGTTAAGAAAATAGTCGATTTTTTTGACAAAAAAGGCAATTATCAGTATAATTATCATAGTTTTTATTTGTTATAATAGAGATATGAAGAAGAAAGAATTGCTCATGCAAGTGCTTACAAAAATCAAGCCGTACCGAAGTCTCGCAGATGGGATCCTAGGATTATTAGAGAGCGGATATATAGATGAAAGCAATAGCGATGGAATACTCAATCTTTTGTCGCTTTCGCTCGAGAATATCACTGAAAAAAAACAGAAGGAGAAAATAAAAAAATGAATAGAGATCATCAAAAAGATCAGAGCAGAGGAGAAGAGCGAAAAAACAGAGGAAAATATAGATCAGCTTTTAGAAAGTATCTAAAGAGATATGCCAGAACAAATCTTGGAGAAGATAAAATGATTTGATGCAAATGCAAACGGGATCGATCTGCAAGAATTTGAAATTGGCATAAAAAATATGAAAGAAGCGGACTACAAAGCATTAGCAGAAGACCTTAAACAAAAAGATAAAGAGATATTACATCTGATCGATTCATCTTTAGACAAAGCGAAACAGGCGTATGATTTCAACAAAAATATGGATCTCCGTATCATCAATCTTCTGAAACTAGCATGAAAAATAACGATATCAGAGACCCAAGATTATGAAACTATCTGAGAACACCCAGAGGTGCTCCAAGCTACGCTTGGTTCAGCAAAAGAGATGCTCATAAATTTTTTCCAAGCACTGGAGACGACGATGGTCAAAGGAGAAAGCGATTATACATTCTACAAAACATTGAGAAATAAGACCCAAACTTTCCTCCAATCGCATCCATCAAATAACTGTACTACCTATGCTGACTATCAGTCACAGATGTACCAGATCGCTAATTTTTTCAATGGAAATATAAAAAACAATGGCACATGAGGATTTACAAACCCCGCATACAAGTATGTACGTGAACATGTATCATTCCCAACCGTGGGTACACAGGTTTTCATTGATTTGTGAAACACGTTCAACAAGCTTGCACAAGCAAAAACGCTATCTGATATCGAAAATATGAAATGAGAGGCATATGCCAATACGAGAGAGATGCTTGGAAAATCACTCTATGGTAGTGCAAACAAAGGCTATCTTTGAACATTCAATACCAGCGAAAATATGTCGAAGCTCCAGGAAGATATCATTGATTCGGAAGAAATGAAAAAGTATCTCGATCTCAAAATCGTGTCAGAATCCCTTAAAGATTTCAAAAAAGAAAGCCAAAACACAAAACAGATGCTCGGTCTGCAAGAGCGCTATCAGAAGCTTATAAACGCATTGAATGGGAAAGTGCCTACAAAATTCATCCTCTTCCGGCAACAGAAATTTGATAATCAGAAGGAGGAGATTCAAAAAGATATTGCTGAAGTATATAGTAAAGAATCAGTAGACGCGTTGCAATCAATGGCAATCATGAAAACATTAGGAAACCATCGAAAGGATATGTCGCCTAAACTCACACAAGAAGAGCTGGTGCTTGCTGCAGAAGAATACAAAAAAACCTGAAAATTTACTGCGAGCGTGATGACGACTTTGGAAATGGGAGGTGTTTGACCTACTCAGATTCATGCAGAGATAGAAAAAACAGCATCAGAGATGAGAGTTCAACAGTACAATGCGATGCTTTATGAGAGATTGAGTAATTTTGCCCTAGAAAACTCTTTGGGTACTCGGTCTGCAAGAGCTGATGCTTTTTCAAAAAATAATAGATTATTTGCAGTATATGCCGATGTAACAGGAATGGGTGCAGAATGAGGCGCTTCCGATGCATCCATCCAAAAACGAAAAAATATGTCAGAACAGATTTTGATAAATATCGCTATCACCGCATTTTCTGGAGGAGTGGGAAGTCTGGCTGCCAGAGCTGCGCTTGGAGCCGTAGAAGCTGCAACGATCGGGTGAGAAGCGACACTGTTCGCTGCAAGGATGATTGTAGAATGAACGGTGTTTCACGGGGTGAATACGATCACGACATGAGTGATCTCATGAGATATGACCACTATGCTTGATGAACTGAAAAATCCAAAAGCATGGGCGCAAAGCGTGTTATATATGTGAGTCATGAACAAAGTAGGAGCGCTTTTCGCAAAAGGGATGGTACCAGGTATGAAATCGATGGAAAAGGCTGCTGCGCTCCAAAAGCTGGTTGATCCTGGCAAACTCATGAATGTATTGAGCAAATGAATGCAATTTTCTGGAGAGCTGGCATGAATGCAGGCGACCGACCAGATTGTGAGTTTAACGTTCGATCAGAAATTTAAGGATGTGAGTACAGAATCAGTGATGCAGACGATAACGTTGGTGGCCGGACTTAAACTGGCACATAAGCTGATGCCTATCGTACCTGAACAATGAGCCATAACCTCTGATGAGGTGAATATAATAGATATGACAAAGACTGATGGAGTGGTGACCGATATCAAATACACCCAAAAAGTCATGAATACTATCGACGCCAAGATAGGCTATCTTGCCAAGATCATGAAGATAAAAAGTTCCGCAAGAGGAAAAATTGTTGATAATGTACTCAATGATATGCTCTCCAAGCTCAAACAAAATCCTGAGAATTTTCAGATACAATCACAATTTAAAAAATTAGAAAAGACTCTCCAAGACCTCAAAAAAGAAGGGAAGATAAATGATAAAATAGAAAAAAAATTTCAAGAGGTGAGTAAAATGATGGAGATAAATAAACCACAAGGCGTTGTAGATTATCTAGAACATATCAAGATAACCGAGTCATGAACTATGAAAGATATAAAAGCTGATTTCATCGATAAGATAAAAACGATATCTCCTGAATTCGATTTCAATGTGCTGGATTTTCTAGTTGTAGACAAAGATAATGAGACTGCATATAAAAAGTTTTATGCTGATTATGAGTGTACGATAGGATCTGCTCAATACAGCCAATTATTGAAAAATATAGTGGATATCATAAGTATGGATAAAAATTTTGACTTTTCTGAGTTTGGTAAAATCGAGCATACCAAAAGAAGTAATCTCTCCAAGATCTTCAAGACAATCCTCAAAGAAAAACCAGATTTTGATTTCTCTATTTTTAGAAAAAATCCAAAATTACTGACTGATAAGACGATATTTCCTACCCAACCATTGGGACTTCTGGATTCTAAATTATGATCCTTATTGAGATTAGAAAAAAAAGGAATCATCGATACGGAGCAGTTCAATCAGATTATGCATACCATCGGTACCCAAAAAAACTCTTTCCAAGACTGGAAAAATGCGACAACATCCGATCGTTTCAAAAGACAAGCACTGGTGGAAAGATTCAAGGACTATAGAAAAACAGTACAAGAGATGATAGCATATTTACCCGATCAGATCATGGAGTATTTCGATCAAAATCCTGCAGCGACAGTCAAGGATGCAATCAAAGAGAATTATCCGTTGATGCAAGATCTGGATGGTCTGCTTCAGATGCAGATCATAGAAAAGATTACATTGTATAAGCAAAAGATAGATACAATAGAAAAATATATTAACATGCCAGAATATACGACTGCTCCCGCAAAATTGCTCTGCGATATGAGAGGATTGAAATATGAGGTAGTGTCAGATCCCCAAAAGATAACTATGAGAAGGGAGTGAGCTAATATCGTCTTTGTTGTACCCAACGAACTCGATTATATAAAAATAGAACATATCCAAGAAGATATCTTGATCCAAAACAATCAATATAGAGATAGTAAATGAAATACGTTTCAACGTTCCGGCTGATTCGCTCATGAATACAGTAAGATCCGTGGATTAGAATGAACGCTCAATGTAGTGAATGGAGCAGGCATCACGCCAAAACAAAAAAGAAATACCATAGTCCATGAAAACAGGCATACCTTAAATAAATATCTCTTCACAGAAAAAGATCGTGAACCTTTAGTGAGGGCAAAAGATGAGATACTGGCATATTTGAAAGATGGATCTTCCACCAAAGATATCGCTAAAAATTTATTAGAAAAATGATGATTATATGATTATTATGCAGATTTAAAAATAGATACTCCGCCAACATCCGAAATGGAATACGCACTTACCCGAAACAAAGATAATAGTAACGAGGAATATGAAAAAACTTGGGAGGTATACGGCGCTGCACTCTCCAAATCGATAGCTATCGCAGCAAAATTTAAAAGAACAGGCATAGATAACTATCTGGATCTCCTTGCTATTACACCTATACAACAGCGAGGAAGACTTGAAAAAACATATATAAGTGAAATCAAGCTAAAAGATTTAGAAAAAGAAAAAATAATGCTGCAAGATCGTCTGGATTCTATGGAGAAGTTATTAGTATCTTACCAAAACAATACCTTCCAAAAAGATCGTAATATCATCCTAAAAGAAGGAGAGACATCTGATGAATATCGAGAGAGAGATAGGGCAAAAAGGATGCCTCAATTTTCCGATCGGATTACTCAATTCAAAACCAGATTGACTGAAATAGATCAAGAGGCCGATGCCATCCAGAATGGATGACCAAAGACGTCGGAAGGAGAAAAATTAGCGGAGCATATGGAGATTATTTTGGAATGACAGATGGACGAAGTACTTCCCTCAGCAGATATCCCGCAAAAGATATGAATGCTCGCTCTGCTCAAGAAATATGTAGACAAGGTGCATATCCCTCTAAAGATCGCCACAGAACTCGCAGTGAAATTTGCAAATAATTTCAAGGATTTTGTGATCCAGCTCAAATGATTGTTTGTTCAATTTCCCAAGATAGGAGCAGAAATAACTGCGGTAGCTGTTGAATCAGCAGAGAATGCGGAAAGCTATATAAAACTACATAAAAAAATAGTTAATGTAGAAAATATCAATGATAATATTAAAAACATTACATACAATAAAGAAAATAAACCCACACAAAAATTTAATCTTGAAGAAAGTACTCCATTGGATTTTTTAAAAAATCCAGATCTTTTAGAAGAATTTTATATAAAAAAAATTCTTCCGGAAATGAGAGAAACAGATAATATAAAAATAAAAATAATCCAAGATATCGTTGACCTAATAGGATGAGAAATCAAGAATGCAAAATTAAAATGAGAAGATAATCCATCAAGAGCAATCCAAAAGATTCTATGAGAATATGATTGAGACCCAAACAAACTTTTGGATATTTCTAGATGATCGTTGATATACCATAATATTGAACAAGTATATCAATCATTTAATGAAGTATTAAAACACCCTGATGTGGTTTCAGTATTTATTAAGGATAATTTTCAAAGAAAAACTTGATATAAGGATATTAATTTAGTGGTTATGACGAAAACAGGAAATTCTTTTGAATTACAGATCAATACAGAAAATTTATTAAAATCTAAAGAAAAATGATTACAAATCCCAGAAAATTTTATACAAGAAAGGATGAAAGAAATAACGATAGATCCAAGTAAAAACTTTTATTGAGATATTGTTGGAAAACTTTATAATAATGAGAAGGTATTTGATGATATAGATTTTCAAATAACAAATAAAATAAACAAAAGATTAGAGGAAAATGCTAAAAAAGTAGAAAAAAAATATATAGGAATATTGCTTCCAAAAAACTGAGAAGATATAAATTGACATAAAATGTATGAATTATCTAGGACATTAGAAGATATTATTAAGGTAGAAAAAAATCCATATAAAGAAGTCCCAGACCGATTAGAATGATCCACATATGATGAAATAGATAATTATTATAAAAAAATATCAGAATATAGTAATTTATTATATGATTATGCTTATAGTATATCTAAATAAAGTTTTTATTTTATAATATATTAAAATGGAAGAGGAAAAAAAATATGTAGATAAAACTGAAAATAAAACCATTAAAATACTTAATGAGGAATATTTTCTGGTAGATGTACATAATAACAATATATTAACGAAAATACAATATACCCAGAAATGAATGAATTGTCTATCTTTTGTTAATGGTGTTCGAGTATATAATTATGTAGGACAATCTGATATTGAAAACAATTGACAGGTTATAAATAAAGAACAATTTGAACAAACACTTAATGATAGTGAGAACATAATGAAATCAATTAATAACATAAAAAACGAATTAGATTATATGATTTCTTTTGAAAAAACAGAAAAAATGTTTCTTTCTCTATTAGATGTAAGAAAAAAATTAGATAAAGAAAAAATTCTTAAAGCTTTGGATATGGCAAAAAAATTACATAATTGACAGTTAAGAGATGAGTGAACTGTTTATATTATTCATCCTATAACTGTTGCTATATATGCTATGAAGGATGGTTTGGATACAGATTCCATAATTGCTTGTCTTTTGCATGATGTTTTAGAAGATAATAAAGACTCTTCTGAATCAGATATCAAAGAATTATTCTGAAATGATGCAGTGGATATTATAAAAAAATTGTCTAAGAAAATATGAAATCAAAAAAAAGATATAAACAAATATTATGAAGAAATAATGTCAGATAAAATAGCGTTAAAATTAAAATGATTTGATAGATTGAATAATGTGTATTCGTTATTTCTGAATCCAGATAGTAATAAAGTTATTGATTATATCAAAAAAACAGAAACAGAAATATTGCCTATAATAAGGTGAACGGATACTGCAAATAATATAGAAAATATAATAAAAATATTAAAATCTAATGAAGAAATAAGAGAAATATATAAAAAAAAATTAGAAAACCAAAAAAATATTCAAAAAGATATTCAAGATAAAAAACATATGTTATAATAGCAGCATATATTCCAATAAAATGAAAATAGTAAAAGATATATTTTTCTAAAAATTCTAGTTTAATTGACTTCAGATAGTAAATATATATAGATATAATAATTTATTCTCTACTATATATAGATGACAGTATCTATCTGATCCGATTCATTATCCGAAAGCTTATGACAGGAGACTCCTAAACATATCCATTTTTCCAAAAACGAAAAAGGGGACTGGGTAGCAGAATCTCTCTCATCTGAAGAATCCAAAGAAAGGATTATGAAAAAAGAAATAGGAGTAATGATGGTTGGTAGTGGAGGTTCAAATAGTGAAGAAACCCAGTCAGCAATACTGCGTATATTAATGACGAATAATATCTCAGCGGCACATGTTATTATAGTCGGTGACAAGGAACCTAGATGAGGAAATCCACTGGAAGAATTGATAAGAGAGGAGATGAAGAAAGAATCTCATATTATCAAATTAGTTGCACATGATCTCTCGGACACTCTTGTATATATAACATGAGACAAAAAAAATGAGTATCCAAAAGACACCCACAAAAAACATAATTTCAAAAATTCTGATACTTATCAACACAAAGTGAAGACGGTGAAGAAGTTTATCCCAAGAAAAAAGTAATGTTTGATTTTATATATGTGATTTAAAATATGCTGTATACAGAGAAACCAGAAATATTTAATCCTAAATTTGATGTAGTCAGCTGTTTTGTAGAATATCAAAATGAAATTCTTTTGTTATTGAGGCAGGATTATAAGAGTGAGCCGAATACCTACGGAGTACCTGCAGGTAAAGTTGAGAAAGACGAAACAATTAATTCGGCGATGATAAGAGAATTGCAACAAGAAACAAATTTAGAGAATATAGATATGCAGTATTATAAAAAGGTATATGTAAAATATCCAACGTATGATTTTGTATATCATATGTATCACGCTATATTGGAAAAACAGCCTGAAATAAAAATCAATCCAGAAGAACACAAAAAATTCATTTGGAAAAATCCATTGGAAGCATTAAAAGAGTCATTAATACAAGACTTAGACACATGCATCAAAATGTATTACAAAATATAGTAAGATAGCGTCTTAGATTTTCCAAAAAAAATCATGTAAATAATATATATCTTTTTTTAAAAAATTCTCTTGCAATTCCCCCCTGATTTCCTATAACACTCACTGAAACACCAAAGACAGTAGGTTGCTCAAAAGCATAAAATACCAATTCCTACCTAGGTTCCAATATACAAATTATTTTTTTGTATGAACCTTGAAAGGGTTCTTTTTGTTTTATAAAATTATAAAATTATAAAATTAAAATTTTAAATTTAAAATTAATCTATCAAGATGGCTATTACAAAAGATAAGAAGAAAGAGCTATTGGCAAACTATGTATCAGATCTTAAAAGTGCAAAGACAGCAGTGATTGTTAAACAATCATCAATTCCTGTGACTCTTGCAAACACGATCAGAATAGAGCTTAAGAAAGCTGATGGAAAGATGAGTATCATCAAAAAGAGAATCTTCCTCAAGGCGTTGAAAGATGCTGGATTAGAAGATGTAAAGGTGGACGCCTTAGAAGGGTCTGTATTTGCATTGTATTCTCATGAAAATGAATTTGGACCACTTAAAGTTATCAACAAATATCTCAAGGAATTCAAAAAGGAAAACAAGGGAGCAGAGTTAGCTTTCTTGGGATGATGGTTTGAAAAGAAATGGGAAGGTGGTGATTATGTAAGCGAATTAGCTAACGTTCCTTCAAAAGAAGAATTGTTATCTAAATTATGTTACCTCTTCAACTATCCATTACAATCATTTGCTTGTGTACTTAGCGAAATCGCTAAGAAAAAAGAAGCTTGAGCTCCTGTAGCTGAAGTGAAGGCAGAAGCTAAAGTAGAGGAAGTGAAGACAGAAGTCATTGCGAGCGAAAGCGAAGCAATCTCAGAGGCTCCAGCGACAGAAGCTGCTGCGGCATAAAAAAGTTGTTACCTATGCAAAATATTCTTTATATTATAATTGTTTCAAGAAATGGAACTTACGAAAAATGCACAGAAGATAATGGATCTCGTAAAGGAGATGAGTGCTGTAGAATTAAACCAATTAGTAAAAGGATTGGAAGAAGAATTTGGTGTTAGTGCAGCTGCTATGGTAGTTGCTGGTTGAGCTGGAGCTGCTGATGCAGGAGCTGCTGGTGGACAAGCTGATTCAGTGAATATTGAATTGACTGACATCGGACAACAAAAGATCGGAGTTATCAAAGTAGTTAAAGAATTACTTGGACTCGGACTTAAAGAAGCTAAAGACCTTGTCGAAAAGGCACCAACTGTACTTAAAGAAAAAGTTAAGTACGAAGAAGCTGAAGGTATCAAAGCAAAACTTGAAGCTGAAGGAGCTACAATTACTCTTAAATAGATATTGGAACTTAGTGCTTAGAACTTGGATTTTTTCGTCTAAGGTCTAAAATCTAAAGTCTAAGGTCTAATTTATTTTATCAAATCGTAAAAATTATGAGTATATCTGTAAAAGATGTAATCGACTCACAAGCTCATATTGGTACGCTCAAAAGTGAAGCACATCCAAAGACCAACAAATATTGGGCAGGTGTGGTGAATAATTTGGCGGTAATCAATCCTGAAGTCATCATAGAACAGCTCGAAACTGCTAAAAAGAAAATCCAACAAGCTAAAGCTGAAGGGAAAGAGATTTTGGTAGTATCTGAAAAAAAGATGTATGCGGACGAACTTGAAAAGCTCGGTGAAAAATATGGATTCAATTATCTCAATTATAAACTTCCCTCTGGATTTTTGACTAATTTTGAAACACTCAAAAAAAGAATAGAATCTATGAACACGATGGCTCGTTTTATCGACACGGAAAATTATCTTTCTTTGACGAAAAAAGAGCAATTGGTCTACAAAAGAAAACTTGCTAGCGTATTGAAGATATACAAAGGAGTAAAGAAATTATCTAAGAAACCTGATCTCGTGGTCGTACTTGATGGGCAGATGATGGATAATTTCATCAACGAAATTGTAAAGACTCCTGGTATCCAAAACATCGTAATCGCAGGAACTAATTTTTCTAGACGATGGGCAGAAGATAGCATTATCCTCGCAAATATGTGAAGTCATAAAAGCGTAGATTTTATCCTAAACAGCATGTTTAGTTAATTTTTATGTACTTCCTCTTTGAATATATGGAAGAAACACTCCAGTCCAGTACAACTGAAACAACCCCACAAACTCCGTCAACTACACCTGAGGCAAATGCTCAAGTATATGTCCCTAGTAGTACGGAAAAAAAGAGAGCAATAATGATGTATCTCCTTATCGGAATCATCATAGTATCATTCAACAATCAGACCAAGAGCGAATTTGAACAATTTCATTTCAAACAAGCGTTAGGATGGTGGGCGATATTTCTCCTTCTTGTGGTAGTGACATCAATATTCATGCTTATTCCCATCATAAAATATATTCCGTTACTTGTCGTTATTATTATGGTCTGACTCTTGGGTCGGTTCATCAAAAATGCTCGAGATGGAAAATATAGTATTGTCAAAGACAGCAAATTAGCGGTTTTTGTAGGATTAGGAGAATGGATTTTGACGCTATTTGAGGTTAATACAACTGAAAAGACTGATCAAAAGACACCAGAGATCAAAAATTAATCATAACTGACGATATTCACGATATTTATTTCTATCAACATATATCATGTCAAATATAGAACTATTGAAGCAATTGAGAGAGCTCACGTTCGCTCCTATCAAAGACTGTAAAGAGGCTTTAGCTGAAGCAGGTGATGATCTAGAAAAAGCGCAAGAAGTACTCAAGAAAAAAGGTATCGCAAAAGCAGGAAGCAGAACAGAAAGAGAAACGAAAGAGGGTATCGTCAAAGTAGTAGAAAAAAATGGTAAGATTGTCGGACTTAAATTATTATGTGAAACTGATTTCGTAGCAAAAAACGAAAATTTCCAAGTATTGTTTGATTCAGTCCTTTCTCAGATCGCAGAAAGCGACAAAGAAGTATTGGTAGTTGAAGATCTTGATCCAGCGCTTTTTGAAAAAATAGATAATGAAGTGAAAGAATTCATGGGAAAGACAGGAGAAAATATGAAGATCGGAGGAGTACTCGTGACTACACAAGATGCATTTGTATACAACCATCCAGGAAATAGGGTATCTTCATTGATCTTCTTCGAATGAGGAAACGATGAAGCAGCTAAAGAACTTGCTTTGCAAGTGACTGCGATGAACCCTGCATATGTACATTTCGGTGAAGTTGATAAAGACGAAATAGCTAAATTGACAGAAGAATTTACAGCAGAACTTAAAGCTGCTGGTAAACCGGAAGCAATGATCGCACAGATAGTAGAAGGAAAGATCAAGAAAGCATTGGCTGATAATGTGCTTATGGAACAAGAATATATCAGAGATGGATCTAAGAAAGTGAAAGAAGTATTGCCAGCCGATATGAAAGTGCACAAATTTATCAGAATAGCTATCTGAAGCTAAAACGAGTTAATCTTTTAATACTTTAAATAATAAAGTAAATGCAAAAGTATGATGTTGTATTGTTGGTAGATGTATCATTATCTGAAACTGCACGCAAAGAGGTGGTTTGAGAATTTGAAAAATTGATCAAAAAAAATATCGTTGATCATGATGATATCGGACTTCAGCAATTAGCCTATAATTTGGGTAATAAAGCTTGAAATGATAAGGCATATCTGTATTCATATTGTATTGAAGCACAGCCTGCAGATTTGGAGTTGATCAAAAAAACGTTATTATACAACAAATCTATCAAGAGATACTTTATTTTCAAAATGGGAAAAAACGAAGAATTCACTAAATTCAAAAAAGTGCATGAAGAATTGCAAACCATCATCGATGCATGGGATGCTAAAAAGCTTTGACAGAAAGTGAACTTTTTTGTTGATAAGAGAAACAACAAATACCTCAACCGAAAATCAGTTCCTATGATCAAAAAATATATTACGAGATTTGGTGATATGAAACCAAGAAAATATACATTCAATACAGTAGCGACTCAAAAGAAACTCAAGATAGTGGTTTTGAGATCAAGAGAGCTTGGACTTATCCCATACACAAGATAATACTATCTAGTACATGAACATCACAAATTTATAATTTAACATTATACTGAAATGGCTAGTAAATTAAGAAGAGTAAGAAAATATTCTCGAAGAAAGAGAATAGGCAAACATGGGTTTAGAGAGAGAATGAGTACTCCAGGTGGTAGGAAAGTCCTATCCAGAAGGAGACAAAAAGGAAGAAAACAATTAGCAGTTCAAAAATCTTAATAGGATTTTTGACCTTTTTTGTTATTAAGACCAAAAGTTAAAAGCAAAAAAGTAATATTGTTTTGTAGCCGGTCAACCAAATGATTTTGCGTTGATCGCTATAAGAGTTAGATAAGATAACTAGTATCATGAATCATGGTTTTGATGTAGTGCTGATGAATGATGTCTATGAATGATATATGCATCATTGTTTATTTTCTTATCACAGATACCCGTATGAAATCAAAAAAAACTTCTCAAGGAAAAAAAGAAACAAAAAAAACACAGAAACCGATAGCTAAAAAAATAAGCAAACCGGCAGCTAAACCGACAAAAAAGGTTAGCGCACCAGCTAAAACAGCTAAGGTTGTTTCCAAAAGCAAACCTGCTCAAAAGGTGGTAGCTCCTATTACCAAACAAGTAAAGGCAGTCAGTAAGCCAAGCAATGGAATAAAGATGCCAGAGATATTCAAGGATTTCTACAAGGAAGGAGAAAGGATATTTTTGCGTGCTCCAAAAAAATTCGCTGGATTCCCTGATCTGCTTGATCTTCAAAAGAGAGGATATGACGATTTTATCAAAAAATATATCAACAAACTTTTCAATAACATTAACCCGGTGTGGGATATTGCATGAGAAAAGATGTATGTTGAAATAGATGATATCAAGATATCTGAGCCGATCGACGATGCCAAGATGTGCAAGAAAAAAGAATTGACGTACGGAGGGATCATCACAGGTAAAGTGAAATTGAACGAAGTGCATGATGATGGAAAAAAGAAGACAGAAAAAACCTTGTTCAGTAAACGTGCTAACATAGGTATTTTGCCGTTGATGACGCCATCAGCTTCATATATCATCAATGGAGTGGAAAGAGTTATCATCTCTCAGATCATCAGATCATACGGTATATTTTTTGCTAAAAAAGAATTCAGATATTCATTCAAGGTCATCCCAGAAAATGGACCATGGTTGGAAGTGCAGACGGAAAAATCTGGAGTAGTGGTAGCGAGAATCAACAAATCAAGAAAATTCCCCATCACCACATTATTGAGAATATTTTGAGCTGAAACTGATGAAAGCATCAGAGAATTTTTCAAAGGATGTTTTGACGAAGAAGATTTCAATTATCTCGAAGTTACACTCAAAAAAGATACTACGACTGACGCGCTTTCTGCTGCTGAATTTGTGTACAACAAGATCAGACCAGGAGAATTGATCGATCCAGAAAGTGCCCTCAATTACATCAAAAACCAATTTCTTTCTGTGGAGAGAATTTTTGTAGGAAGGATTGCGAGAAGAAAAATCAATGCAAAATTAGGTATCAAAAAGCCTCTTGATGGTGATATCGCAAATATTTTCGATGGTGAAGATTTGGTAGGAGCGCTCAAATATTTATTCAATATCTCAAATTTCAAAAAAGGATATTATACTGATGATTCTGATCATCTTTCAAACAAACGTATCAGATCTATGGGAGAGATTCTTTACGCACATCTCCAACCGGTGATGAGA
>JAHFJL010000048.1 GCA_023245855.1 bacterium | reverse complement strand
AACAGATACGAAAGTAGGTGAAAGTGATCCGGATCTTCCATGTGGAAGGGGATCCGCTCAACGGATAAAAGTTACTCCGGGGATAACAGGCTAATGGAGCCTAAGCGTTCATAGCGACGGCTCCGTTTGGCACCTCGATGTCGACTCGTCGCATCCTGGGGCTGTAGAAGGTCCCAAGGGTTGGGCTGTTCGCCCATTAAAGCGGGACGCGAGTTGGGTTCAGAACGTCGTGAGACAGTTCGGTCCCTATCTACTGTAACCGCAAGCAATTTGAGAAACGCTGTCCCTAGTACGAGAGGACCGGGATGGACTAGCCTCTAGTTAACCAGTTGTCGCATCAGCGGCATAGCTGGATAGCCACGCTGGGAAAAGGTAACCACTGAAAGCATCTAAGTGGGAAACTTGTTTCAAGATAAGATTGCTCTCTCTTCGGAGGTAAGATCCCTAGTAGACTACTAGGTTGATAGGTGTTATGTGTACGTCCAGTAATGGATTCAGCAGAGACATACTAATAGATCGAGCGAGATTTATTGTTTTTTTTAAATGTAATATACTATATTATTGTACCAAATGCTCTTACATCCAAGATGTAATTCATTTACTCTAACGGTGGTACTGACGCGGCCTGGGGAAACACCTGTTCCCATTCCGAACACAGAAGTTAAGTCCTAGCCGGTCGATGATACTTGAGCTGTCAGCTCTGGGAAAGTAGATTAGTGCCACCATTACAGTAGATGAAAAGATCAAATTGTAATAAGCGAAAGTGTTGTTATGTGTGAGGTTGTTAAAATAAACTCTTCAACCCCAATAACTATCCCCCTCACTATTTTCAACTGTGTAGCTTATCGATCGATTCAACTAGTCTGTGTGATCATTAATAGTAATACAAAGAGATAAAGCATGGTTTTTTCTTGAAGAGTTTGACCCTGGCTCAGGATGAACGCTAGCGGAACGCCTAACACATGCAAGTCGAACGGGTTTTATTTTGTAGCAATACAAAGTAAATCTAGTGGCAAACGAGCGAGTAACGCGTACTTAATCTGCCCAAAAGTTGAGAACAACTATAGAGATGTAGCTAATTCTCAATATGCTCACGAGAGTGAAATTCTCATGTGAGGAAAGATTTATCGCTTTTGGAGGAGGGTGCGTCCTATCATGGTAGTTGGTAAGGTAATGGCTTACCAAGCCTTTGACGGGTAGCCGGTCTGAGATGATGTCCGGCCGCGATGGAACTGAGATACGGTCCATACTCCTACGGGAGGCAGCAGTGGGGAATCTTGCACAATGGACGAAAGTCTGATGCAGCGATTCCGCGTGGAGGATGACGCATTACGGTGTGTAAACTCCTTTTTTGGTGGAAGACGAATGACGGTACACCAAGAATAAGGGACGGCTAACTACGTGCCAGCAGCCGCGGTAATACGTAGGTCCCAAGCGTTATCCGGATTTACTGGGCGTAAAGTGTCCGTAGCCGGATATACAAGTCTGTTTTCAAATGCCACGACTCAATCGTGGAAAGGGAATAGATACTGTATATCTAGAGAATATTGGAGGTTAGTGGAATTTCCGGTGGAGCGGTGAAATGCGTTGATATCGGAAAGAACGCCGAAAGCGAAAGCAGCTAACTATGATATTTCTGACGGTGATGGACGAAAGCTTGAGTAGCAAACGGGATTAGATACCCCGGTAGTTCAAGCTGTAAATTATCCTTGCTAGGTGTCTCCATAACTCTTGTTATAGCTATTATGTTATTATAAAAGTTATGGAGGTGCCGTAAGTTAACACGTTAAGCAAGGCGCCTGAGTAGTATATTCGCAAGAATGAAACTCAAAGGGATAGGCGGGGGAACACACAAGCAGTGGATGATCTAGATTAATTGGATACTAAGCCAAGAATCTTACCCAGACTTGACATGTATTGTGTCTCCGATGAAAGTCGGATAGCTGTAGCAATACAGCGCTTTACACAGATGGTGCATGGTCGTCGTCAGCTCGTGCCGCAAGGTGTCTAGTTAAGTCTAGTAACGAGCGCAACCCTCATCGTTAGTTAAATATGTCTAACGAGACTGCCCGCGTAAGCGGGAGGAAGGAGAGGATGACGTCAGATCCTCATGCCTCTTACGTCTGGGGCTTCATAGATCATACAATGGGTAGTTACAGTGAGAAGCAATACCGCAAGGTGGAGCAAATCTTTAAAGCTACCCTCAGTTCGGATTGTAGTCTGCAACTCGACTACATGAAGTTGGAATTGCTAGTAATGGCGAATCAGCCATGTCGCCGTGAATATGTCCCTGTTCCTTGCACTCACCGCCCGTCAAACCATGGGAGTTGGGGCTCTCTAAAGATTCGCCATGCGGGTTAAGGAGAGAACCGATGACTGGGGTTAAGTCGTAACAAGGCATCCCTACCGGAAGGTGGGGATAGACCACCACTCTAACCTATAATAAACTTCATTACAATGACACCATGTCTTTATCTCTTTGTATTACTATTATATCGACTGATCATCGATGTTCAGGGAAACTACCTTTCGAGGTAGTTTTTTCCGTTTCTGAAAAAATCTGGCAATTTTTCAGACATAAAAAAAAGACGATCTGATACAGACCGTCTCTACTATTTATCACATAGGAATTTCTAAAATTCCTATTCTCCTTTGACTTCGCAAAGGACAAGCGCTAAAGCGGGATAAAAACGACGTCGGAGTCCTTAGCGTAGTCTAAGGATAAACTTCTTTTGCATCGATTTTCGATATAACTCTTACATCCCCGAGAAGTCGGGGTGGTCGAGAAAGAAGTTTCGGCGTCTTATTTTATTTTTTGAATATTACTCCATTGCTTTGATTATGCTGTGGCAGGTTCAGCAACTTTTGGGTTGTTGATTGGCCAGGCAATGATTACGTTGTTGTAGTATGTGGTTAAACAGCTATCAACTGTTTCTTTAACCATATCCCACATCATTGTATTGGTTTTGTTCATTTCGGTATATATTGTTTCCAATACTTCCGGAGTGGTTGCTTTGATGGTGCTGATGCATGCAGTTGCAATATGTAGTAACATGTCATCGAAAATGTAATCTGATGGCACGGTCCAATCGCTACTGAAATGAGCAAGGAATTCGTTCATTTTTTCTGTCAAATATTTAACAGTTTCTTGTTTGGTCCAGGTATTCTTTCCGGCAAGGATCAATGCGCTGTTAATTCCACACATCGTGTAGAACGTAACGAAATTGTACATACCATTCACTGTTCCACAGGTGGTGTAGAACCAAGCAGTGATGGCTGGATTTTTGTAACAGAATGCTTGCAAATTAATGAAGCTCTTTGGAGTTTTGGTAGCATTTTTGTATGCTGCCCGTGCAATTTTTTTCCATTCGCTGTCATTAAATGACACATCAGTCACGTTCAATTCTTTTTTTGTTTGGCTGATTACCTCGTCTTTTAACCATTCAGGCGTTTTATCAGTCAATGTTGTGCTTGTGATTGTTGCATACATCTTGTCGGTTGCAACTTGGATACTGTTTTTTTTGTTCATTTTTTTAAATTGTTTTTTGGTTTATATTTTTTTTGTTTTTTGCACTCTTTGTGCGGAGAAAATGTATATATTGACTTTTAAATTGCAAGTGAAAAAATAGGGATATATTTCTCCGTATAAAAAAACTATTTGGTGGTCGAACTATATATGATATCGGATTGGAACGTGAGATAGGTCAGTAAAAATATTGTTACTATTACGAGTGGGATGGTTATATAGGTTAGATTATACTGCAAACTGATATTGTAGAGGCTGTGGAGTCAAAATCACCCCATGATACCTAGGATTATCGGTAGTAGTATTCCTTGTTTCCTTTTTGATTTTATGACGATGAATGCAATCAATGCTGTTGAAACGATGTGGATCAATGTGCTGACTAATCCTCTACCTATTATCAGGTTCATGATGTTGATGCTATCGTGATTGATGATTGAACTTACGGTGTACAATATATTTTCTACGGCGCTAAATCATAACCCGACTAAGATACAAAAGAAGATCATGTTGCTTTCGTTGGTTTCTTGGTTGGCGAGAAATAGGTTATTCCCTCATGAATATTTCATATACTCCTCTGCGTATGCTGCAACGAGGTAATAGAGAATCAGAAGATTGATTCAGGTGAAATATCCTCCGTAAGCGATTCCGATAAAGAAAATTGATCAGATCAAAATTATTTGTAAGATTTTTTTGTATCGATTTTGAAAGAAAATGGTTATGATGACGGTAAATATCGTACAATATACCACAAAGAATATCAGACTTTTTACGTTAACGATGTTTGTGAGTGCGAGTTCAGATTGACCAAAAAATCCGAGGATGTATTTGTAGATAAAGAGTGATCCTACGATAACTGTCGCTAATCCAAAGACTTTGAGAGAGATGGCGAGCTGGATTTTTTTTTGCGAAAAAATTGTATTTATGATTCGGATTCGTACATATACTATCAAGAGACTGGTGATGATTGGTCGGATGAGATTCACGATGGCACGACTAAACGATAAAATGACTTAGATATTCTATGATGGTTTCCGTGTCTTGATTATTGCAGATAATAAATAATTCTTGTGCGGTTGCACCTTTGGACATCATGCATTTGATGCCGCTAGGTGTTGGGTAGGATACCTTGAAATGGAGCTCAGATGATCATTTTTGCTGTCTGGAGATCCTTCATGGAATCATTCTAGAAATTAGTGGCTGTTTTTCAATCTCTAAAAGGATTTTGTGGAATTCGGGCAGGATATGATGGACGGTTTTGGTTTTGCTGAATCTCGTGTTCATATCATATATTATATGTAAATGATTGTAATAAGCTTGTTTCACTCGCGTAATACACCTTCGGTGCAATGAATGTTGTGTAATGAATTTATTGCATCACGAAGTGATATATTACTTTTAATTTGTTAGTTGTATGTTGATGAAGTTGTGAGAATTGTTATGACGTCCTGATTTGAAAGAGAAATTTGTCGTCCAAAAATTTTTGTGTATGTTTCTCAATTGTTCTAGGGAAGAGTTGTGGACCAATACTAATCAGGAAGTTTCTGATGAGATTATACAAAAAGTGCTGACCGCTTACAAGTCGTATGTAGAGGATAAAAAGCCTTTGGAATATATTTTGGGGCATGTAGATTTTTTTGGAAAAGAATTTTTTGTCAGTGAGGCGACGCTCATTCCTAGGCCTGAAACGGAATATATGATAACTGCGGTTACGGAATTTATCCAGGAACAAGGGACAAGGAACAAGGGACAAGATCAAAAAAATCATTCATCGTGAATCATTCATCATGAATCTCATTTACTTCTGGATATCGGAACTTGATGTGGAGTGCTATGAATATCCGTATTACTTCAGAATCCTGATTTCTTTTCTGATGTGATTTTTTCTGATTATTTTGAGAATGCACTTGAAATTGCTCAACGCAATTTCAAATGATTAATGAAAAATGAACAATGAAAAATGAAGGTATCGTTTATTCAGTCAGATTTGTTGGATTTCCTTATTCGCTGAACTAGTGAAAAATCCTCCACCTTAAAGGATTCTCCCTCCTTTGAAATAAAGGAGGATACTCATGTTGTACTTGTAGCTAATCTTCCGTATATCCCTGAAGAGATGTTTGAAAACAATGTTGCTGAAAATGTCAAAAATCGGGAACCTAAACCTGCGTTTGTCTGATGAGATGATGGGTTGGATTATTACAGAATCATGCTGGATCAAATACTACAGTTGCGAGGAACAAGGAACAAGGGACAAGGAGAAAATACACAACAGAAAATAGAAAAAAATAATTCACCTTTTACCTTTCACCTTTCACCTATTACCATGTTTTTAGAAATGATGACATGGCAGGTGGATGTTTTGCGTCAATTATATGATGCTTCTTTTGTATTCGAAGAAGTGAAGACTTTCCATTTTAATATCAGAATAGTTAAAGCTTACCTCAAATAGTTGTATTGACTTTTTTACTTAAATATATATACAAAATAAATATTTATTCTGTTATTTTTTTTGTTATGTGAAAATGAAAATGAGAATTTAAAAGGAATATGCTGAAGTTATATACCTGAAATAATCAGGCAGATAAACAATCTTGAACTGATCTTGCCATCAATGGATTTTCTCGTGATATCAAAAATACTCTTCATCAAAAGGATTCTGCATTTGCGTTAGATTTCCATACCCAAAGTTTTTGACGTATCAGAATAAGAGAGCTTAGAATCAATGCAAATCCTAAAGATATTGAATCATTTTTTATGGATTTTGATAATGCGAAAGATGTTATATTGACTGTGAAAGATGTTGATAATCCTATCATTACATTTAATAGTTGGATCAAGTTAGAATTGGAAAATAAAGAAAAACCTCAAATGCTCCCTGTTCGTGTTTTCTGGGCTTTTTTGCCTAAAGAGGTCAAAGCTCCTTACTTGAATGCATATAATAATGAATATGAGAGATTGATACAACTTATCTCGGATGTCACTCAAAAAGGTATTGAATTAGAATCGCATTAATATTTTGTTTAAACCAAAAAAATATTTTTTTTATGTCTTACAGTTATCTTACATAATAATATCCTTGACAAATATGTAATTTTAATTATAATAATTTCATAAAATAATTGATTTTATCAATTAAAATTATCATTATGACACCTCCAATTAAATTGGAATTTTCATCACAAGAAATCTATATCAAAAAACCAAAAGAAGCCGAAAATGTTGTAGGAGATCTGACTAAAAAAGAACGTCAGTTGCTTCTTGATGCTTTGAATAAAAACATGTGAACTAAAGCAACAAAGAAAGAATTCAAGGAACTTGGTCCTGATACAAAAAAATCTAAAGAACAGAAGGAAAAGATGAAAATGCCACAACTTGAAAGTGAAAATTATAGAATCGATGTATGATTGTCA
>JAHFJL010000047.1:5905-7028 GCA_023245855.1 bacterium | reverse complement strand
AAAAGTCCCCAATCATCATCAGGTTTTTATATCGGGAAGCTGGAGTACGAGATGATTTCAATATTTTTTCTGAAAATACTGATATTCTTTTTTTACAAAAGCAGCGAGCGAGATATTTTCTCAAGGTATCGGAGAGATTCATATTTTTTGGAGGATAGTCCTGAAATGTTTCTTGTTTTCAAAGATATCTCTGTATTTGGGAATGGTGTTGATGACTTGGTATCAGAGTTTTTTAGCTATCGTTTCCACTCATTCGCTATTCTTATAGACAAAAAGATATGAACCTGGATCTTGTTGTAAATGGTGTATGGTTGTGGGATGTTGCAGGATATGTAAGGTATTCATTTTTTCAAGTTGTTGGTTTCATAGAGCATGTTCTAGAGGGAATATTTTAGCAGCGGTGCGTAAGACATCGAGATCGATGCTCTCTTTGTAGCAGATGATTTCAAAATTATCTTTCAGGAAAAATGCAGGACCGATCCTCATAAATGCAGTCACACCGATTCCATACACCTTTTTATTCAGTTTCTGAAAGAGAGTATGACAGTCAGATAAAGTACTGATATGCATGCTATGAAATTAAATCTAAATCTTCAATCCTGATTTTTCCTTTATAGATTTTATCGGTATATGCTCAACGTTCTATTCGCTGTTGTATCTTTTCATATCATTCCAGATATATCTTGTTTTTGATCATAGTGGTTCAGGGATGCAGGGTTGAAGTATCGATGATTCATTTTTTGATCTTCAATGCAGCTTTAAAATGTCATTCCAAGCTCCTTTCTGGATAGAAGAATTTCAGAAGTTCAATCGTCTTTTTGAAATCAAATCTTTCTGCTTCCTTAGTGATGAAATATTTTTTGTAGATGCTGGCTTTTTCGTATCCTTCAGGCAAGATCTTGTTTGCATTATAAATCGCTAATCCTTCTTCATCCTTGAGATAGTCTCCGGTACCTGATTTCAGGATGTTCCATCATGATTTGAGTCCGTTGAGGTGTCTCACGAGATGAGTATCGACCTCATGCGCCAATACGGAGAGCAATTCTTTTTCTCTGAATACTCCATGTTTGGAAATGCTTATTTTGATGTCCTTCCCCATGATGACGGAAATTCTTGAAAGGTT